>LXTK01000059.1 GCA_001643475.1 Proteobacteria bacterium SPGG2
ACCTTATTAATAGTGTCGTTCTGATCACGCTCGTAAATACCGCCGATAACTACGGTCTCACCGTTATCTAGCAACACCTGGGTGGTAATTTGCTTGATGTTAAGCAAGCCTAGCGTGGCATCGGCGAAATTGTCCTTAGTAATGACAACGTCTAACAGTATTCGATCGTCCGGTGTGATCTGCGGAGTCACTTCCAGCTTTAGAGTTGCGCGCTTGGTGACCACCGAACCGGCCCCAAGCACAGTGGTTGTAAACACACGCTCCTCACCTTGCTCTATCGAGGCCTTCTTCTGATTGGCCGTGATCAAGCGCGGACTCGATATGATCTTGCCCAAACCCTCCTGCTCCAAAGCGGAAAGTTCGAGGCTCAGCAGACTACCGGTGCCGAGCTTAGCTATCGTCAGCGCGATCGACGCTGCATTGTTGGTGCCGATCACTCCTGCCGGCAAGTTAACGTTTAGACCATCGGCGGTCAGCAACCCGGTCGTGTCCAGCGTTGTGGCTTGGCTAGTCTGAAAATCGCCAGACGTGTTGGTAGTCCGCACACCAAACTTAGCACCCAAGTTTCGGCTGAAGCTCTCAGTCGCTTCTACCAAACGTGTCTCGATCATGACCTGCCGTACCGGTTGATCAAGCTGAACTATAAGCTTACGAATCTCACGAATCTTTTGCGGCGTATCCTGGATAAGAATGGAATTAGTACGTATGTCGACAGTCACCTGGCCCCGTGGCGACAGTAGCGTATTCGAGTCAGTGGCTTGCGAAATCTCACCCGTGGCGGTTGGACCGAAGATCGGATGCTCTGCCACCTGCGCAGTCGCTGACGGCACCGCCTTGATAGATTTTAGTAGGTTCGCGATGTCCTCAGCCTTGGCGTAGTTGATCTGAATCAACTCAGATACTAGAGGTTCAAGGTCCAAGACAGTCCTAGTCGCCTCCAATGCTGCCTTCTCCTTGGCCGCGACTTCATCCGCCGGTGCAACGGTAATCACATTACCCGCGCGACGCACGGCGAGATTCTTACTGTCGACGATGAGATCTAGCGCCTGATCCCAAGGCACATCCTTAAGTCGTAGGGTCAAATTGCCGGTGACGCTGTCGCTGACCACAAAGTTCAGGCCCGTAAAATCAGCAAGCACCTGTAAGGCGGCACGTACATCGATCTTCTGGAAGTTCAGAGAAAGTTTCTCTCCGGAATAGCCGAACTCGTCAACTGCTCTTTCTTCTTCCTGCTCGATGATCGCTTTTATGTTCACTCTAAAAATGTAGCCAGCCTGATAAGCGGAATGTTCATAACGGCCCTTTGGCGTGATCACCATACGTGCATTCTGACCAACCGCAAACGCATCGATCGTTTGCACCGGTGTTGCGAAATCAACAACATCGAGTCGTCGTTGAAGCTGCAGCGGAATCGATGTGTCCAAGAAATCAAGAATGATTTGGCCGGCTTGTTCATTGATGTCGATACCGACAGACGGATCGGACAAGGTCACCGTTACTTGCGCTTCACCTTGTGGGCCACGGTGAAAGTCGATCTGTTCGAGGCTGAACTTACCGGTCCTAGCGCTGGCAGAGAACTGCTTCTTTGTTGGCGCCTGCGCCGGCGAAATTGGTTGGACGGGTGTATCCAATGTGATCGCTAGGGTATTTCCCTCGACGGCGATGGTATAGGCCACCAGTCTTACAAGGCTGAGTACTACCCGTGTACGGTCGGCGGCCTCGATGGCAGTTACACTAAGAACTGCGCCCTCTTTGACACGGATAGTTTTCCTTGCCAACCCAACGCGGGTGTTGGCGAAATCAAGTGCAATGCGCGCCGGGTTTGTAATGCTGAACGTAGTCGGCTCGGGCGGCGGCCCTGACATATGCAGGGTTATCTGGATGCGGCTCCCAGGCAGGGGCGCATAGCGAATCTCCTCGATAACCGTTCCGCTACCGGCGGTACCGGCGTCAGACACCGCTAGTGTTGACGCCGTCTCCGGCTCCGGCTCGACTGCTGTGACTGCCACGGCCACCGATTCGGCACCGATAAGGACTACCACACGGTAGCCATAGTTCGTTTTTTCGACATCAATCCCGCCAGGCTCGGTGAGCAATAGATCCACGTTGACGGCGGTGCCGTTATCGGCCAGATAAGGGTAAACCCCTTTTACTTGCTTACGCCGCTCCAGTTCGCTGGCCGCAGGCCCTAGCGTGCTGTCCGCAAAGCGCACACGCAGTCTCTGCCCACCCTCAAGGCTTGCAGTACTATAGGTCGCCTTACCTTTCATACGGATCTGCAAAACAGATCCTTCTTGGTTTTCCCACTCGAGCGACTCGATCTCCCCCGCAACCACCGCGGTAGCAATCAATGTCCCCCACACCAACCCTAAGGCCGCCGCACATAATGCTCTCAGCGACGCCGTTGCGTTCCTTTTCATAGGTGCTTCTCTCATTCTGCTATCGCCAGTTTGGCGTCGCGCTCTATCCAGTCACCTAACGGATTCTGAATAAGCTCGACCAGATTTACCCTCTCCTCGGTGATGTTTGTCACCATACCGAAGTTTTGCCCCATGTGATCTCCGATTTTGGCTCGGTGCACTGCGCCATCCGGCGCCTGGACAACGGCCCAAGATTGATTACCACGGCTCAAGGTCCCTACCATCCTCAAGGCATCAAGCGGGTAATCCTCCAACGGCTCTTTACGTCGATTGATATCCGGGCTCGGTCCGCCAGCGGCCCCCCGTGGTTTTAGATTAAACGGGGCGAAGGGGTCGGCCAAAGTATCGGCTGAATATACAAAAGATTCCTGTGTCTTGATTTCAGGTAGGGGTTCAACTCGAGGTTTGCGGCCCTTGCGTTCCTTGATCACCCAATCACGAAGATCGTCCATACCATCGCTGCCGCAGCCGCTAAGCGCAACACACAAAAGAGCAACTACAGCAACCGCCCCTAATCTCACTTCTTCTTCCTCTTCTTCCGTCTACCTTTTTTCTTCTTCTTGTTGGCCTTCGCGAGTTCGGCTATCTCGAGTTCGTCGAGATAACGGTAGGTCTTGGCCTTGGCCGACATCAGCAACTTGGCGGATTTCTTGTCGCTGCTGATGGTGATATCGCCAAAGGTCACGATACGGGGTAAGGCGGCCACATCACTCACAAAATTAGCGAGCTCATGATAACTGCCAGTTACTTTTATACTGATCGGCAATTCCGCATAGAATTCTTTGGGCCTCTCCTTCTCGGGTTTAAACAGCACGAACTCCAAGCCTTGTCCCAGTCCGGCCTGGGTTATGTCGATAAGCAGATCGGGTACTTCCGTTGTATCCGGCAACTGCCGTAACAGACTACCGAACGTCTGCCTCATCTCTTCCATCTGTGTCTGGTAGGCGGCCAAATTGATCGCCAAGGCCGCCTTGCTGCGGTATCTCTCTTTTAGTTTGACTTCCTGATCTTGGCGTTGGGCCAAGTCGTCGAGTTCATCGCGGATGATGAACCAAAAGCCCAAGCCAATAACAATAATACCAACAACCGCAATACCACCGATCTTGATCGGTAGCGGCCAAGAGGCAATATTGTTGATGTCTATGTTTTTTAGATCATCTAAGGTCATAAGCCTAGCGCCTTCTGCTAGTCAGTAGGCTTGGACACCTGTTTTATGGTCAGCGCAAATTTGCTAACCCTATCTGTCCCATCTTCCACAACCTTGATAACGCTCAAGTTGGGATCGGAAAACCAATCTGACGCGTCGAGATTACGCATCAATGCCGACACGCGCGCGTTGGACTGCGCCACGCCTTCTATGGTAAGGGCCTTGCCCTTTTGCTTGAGTTTGTTGAAGTAAATGCCCTCAGGCAGCTTGCGCACAAGATCATCGAACACATGGACAACTTGAGTACGGTCACCCTGTAATTCATAGATGACGTTCATACGAGCTATCAAAGCCTGGCGCTGCTTCTTGAGTTCTTTAATCTCCTTTATTTGCTTATCGACCTTAGCAATTTCTTGGTTAAGGAAGTCGTTGCGCTGATTTTGGTCGTTAATCAAACCGGTTACATGAAGATGGCCATAAAATACGATCAGGGCCGTAAGGATCCAGGCGCCTATGGCCAAGCTCAGGAGTTGTCGATCCTGATCTTTGCGGCGAATTTCGCGCCAAGGCAAGAGATTGAGTTGTGTCGTCATGCGTCGAAGCTCCTCAATGCGAGCCCACAACTGATCATAAGCGAAGGTGCGTCATTAGCTAGCATCTCAGGTTTTATTCGAGAAGCCAGCGACATACTCGCAAACGGATTCGCAACCATAGCGGGGACACCGATACGTGCCGCGACCATTTCATCAATACCGGGGATTTGGGCACAACCACCCGCTAACAACACCTGGTCGACGTTGTTGAACGGACTTGAAGAGTAAAAGAACTGTAATGCTCGCATTGCTTCTTGGCACAGCGCTTCCATGAAAGGACGCAACACGTCTGCCTGATAGTTGTCCGGCAATCCACCTTGCTTTTTGGCCAACCCTGCCTCCTCGTAAGACAGGCCATAACGCCTTTGAATCTCCTCAGTCAGCTGGCGACCACCGAAAGTATGGTCGCGGCTGTAAACCGAACGATTATTATGTATCACGTTGATGTTCGTGGTCGTAGCACCTACATCCAAAATCGCCACTGTCTTCTCCATGCCGCCACCTGGCATATGCTGCGCGATCAACGAATACGCATTCTCCATCGCGTACGTCTCGATATCGACAATAGCCGGTGTCAGTCCATGAGCCTGGATAACGGCTACGTAATCATCGACTATCTCTTTTCGGCACGCAGCCATCAGGATCTCTATTTCCTCTGGGTTATCTTCCGTTGCACCGATAACTTGATAGTCCATGTTGACTTCGTCGAGCGGATAGGGAATGTAGTGATCGGCCTCCATTTCGATCTGTGTCTGGAGGTCATTCTCGCTCAGACTGGCGGGCATCTTGATCGTTTTGGTGATTACATGGGCACCAGCTACGGCGACGGCGGCGTGTTTGCAGCGTGACCCGGAGCGTTTTACGGCGCGCTCTACCGCTTGCGCCACTTGCTCTACCTCGGTAATTGCATGCTCAACCACCGAGTTTTGCGGCAGCGGCTCCACCGCATAGCGCTCGACACGGCAGTGGTCGTCAGTTCGGCTAAGCTCAAGGACCTTGCACGCAGACGAGCTGACATCTATGCCAAGCACAGATCGGGCTTTTTTAGCGAAAAGTCTGTCTAATCCGCGCACGGTATTTACTTGTTAAATCAATTATTTATCGAAGATAGATGCAACTACAGATTAAATACTACCCCCAAATATAGTCTATGGCGATCGAAAATGACAAATTTACCTTTGGTCGTTGGTGGTTTACCTTTATACTCCGCGACCCGAGATCCTGCCTAATCTCCGGTTCAAGACTCGTCAGCGCTGCATGGCTTCCAGTGGTAGTGTTTTAGCGGAATCTGGCTTGTTCGGACGCTCTCCGAACAAGTTTTGGCAGCTCGTTTTGATCGGTCTGTTCGCGTTGTTCGTGGGCGCCGTACTCGTAATGGCGATCACCGCGACCATTCTCATGCCCGGCCTACCCTCGATTTCATCGCTTTCCAACGAACCCCTCAAGGTACCTATGCGAGTCTATTCAACCGAGGGCCAGCTGCTGGCCGAGTTCGGCGAGGAGAAACGCATCCCCGTTAAGGCGGGCGAAGTCCCTGACCTGTTAGTTAAGGCTATCCTGGCCGCGGAGGATGATGGGTTCTACGACCATTACGGTGTCGATTTCCTCGGGCTCGTTCGCGCCACATGGGCTAATCTGCGGACCGGCAGGCATAGCCAGGGCGCAAGCACTATCACCATGCAGGTAGCAAGGAATTTCTTCCTGAGCCCGGAAAAGACCTACACCCGAAAGCTTAGAGAAATCCTGTTGGCGTTCAAAATCGAACGGCAACTCAGCAAGGACCAAATACTCGAGCTTTATCTTAATAAGATATTCTTAGGCCAGCGCGCGTACGGATTCGCCGCTGCCGCTCAAGTCTATTATGGCAAGGGACCAGACGGCCTCAAACTCCCTGAGACCGCGATGCTCGCTGGGTTGCCGAAAGCGCCATCGAGAAATAACCCGGTGAGTAATCCTGAAAGCGCCATCGAACGGCGGAACTACGTCCTACAGCGTATGCGTTCGCTCGATTTCATCGGCAAAGAGGCCTACGAGGAAGCTAAGTCGGCACCGCTCACCGCCAGTAAACATGCGCTCCGTTATGACGTCGAAGCGCCGTATGTGGCAGAGATGGTGCGACAATACGTTGTTGAAACCTATGACAAAAACACCTATGTGGGCGGGCTACACATCTATACGACCATTCGCGCCGATCACCAAGAAGCGGCGAATTGGGCATTACGTAAGGGATTGCGGGCGTATGAGCGACGCCACGGCTATCGTGGGTCGGTCGGGCACGTCGAGATCAACGGCACCGAATTCGATCAGGCTTATTTCGACGACGTTCTTAAGGATTACCGGATTGTCGGCGACTTGATGGTAGGCATCGTAGTGTCGGTGGAAAAACAGTCGGCGTGGACCTATACGCTGGACGGCTACATGGTAGAGATCGGTTGGGACGGACTTTCCTGGGCGCGCCGTTATATAGACGAGACATCGCGGGGTCCGCCACCAAAGAGAGTGACGGATATCTTAAGTCGGGGCGACATTATCTATTTGGAATACGTTGAACTCGAGGCAGAGCAAGAGAAAGAACAGACGGCGGCGGGAGAAGGGGAACAAGAAGATCAGGGGCAGTGGTTTTTGGCGCAGGTACCTGAGGTCGCGGGCGCGACGGTCTCGATACGGCCGAGCGACGGTGCGATTCTAGCGCTGACAGGTGGATTCGATTTTCAACAAAGTAAATTCAACCGCGCCGTTCAGGCTAAACGGCAGCCTGGGTCTAACCTAAAACCGTTTATCTATTCTGCGGCTTTGGAAAAAGGGTTTACCGCAGCCACTACCGTTAGTGGCGCACCTATTGTTATCGAAGACGCCGGCCTGGAAGAGGTCTGGCGTCCGGACAACTACAGTGGAAAATTCTTTGGTGATACACCCTTACGCAAAGCACTGACGTTGTCACTTAATTTAGTGTCTGTACGTCTGCTTCGTGCCATTGGACCGGCGTATGGGGCTGAATATCTAGAGCGCTTTGGTTTCGACAGCACTGAGCTACCGCACAATTTGTCGCTGGCCTTAGGTAATGCCTCTGCTACACCGTTGCAAATGGCGACCGCGTTCGCGGTGTTCGCCAATGGTGGCTACAAAATAGAACCCTATTTCATCACCCGTATTGAGGACGCCGAACACAACATTCTGGAGCAAGCGAACCCGCTCGTAATCTGCGCTGACTGCGAAGAAGCGAAGAACCCACCTGTCGTGCAAATCAATGACTCGGTAGCTGGAACCGCCTTTGATGCATACTTACCACGCTATGCACCACGCGTTATCAGCGCGGAGAACGCGTTCATCATGACAACCATCATGAAAGAAGTAATTACGCGCGGGACCGGTCGGCGAGCACTGTCGCTGGGGCGCGCCGATCTTGCTGGCAAAACTGGGACCACCAATGAATTTCGCGATGCCTGGTTTTCGGGCTTTACGCCAGACATTGTCACCACCACTTGGGTTGGGTTTGATCAACCGAGGTCGCTGGGGCCCGGTGAAGCCGGCGCCAAGACAGCGCTCCCGATATGGATCGATTATATGGCAGTCGCGTTGAACGGCCTGCCGGAAAAACCTTTGCCGATACCGAAAGACGCGATCGCCTTCAGCGTAGATCGAGATACCGGTGAACCGACCGATCCGTCCGACAACCGAGCCGTAGTGGAATTCTTCATCGCCGGGACTGAGCCCGTGTTGGCGGATGATCCGGCGCCGGGAGAAATCGCCGACGACACCACCTCGGGTACGGTAACGCCGACGCAACCAGAGATCCCTAAGGACCTTTTCTAGTGGGTAAACGGAGGTTGCGGGACGTGGCTAAACGGCCTTCGCGGCTGGGAGCTCAATTGCGTGACCAGATTAGGGCTGAGGCCGCGCGTATTATGTCAGACGAAGGTGTGCGTGACTTTCAGGTCGCGAAACGAAAGGCGGCTGAGCGACTTATTATTCCCGACAACAAACATGTACCGACCAACCAAGAAGTGGAAGAAGCGTTACGGGAGTACTTAGAGTTATTTCACGCAAAACAGTTGTTGGGAACATTAGAAACGCTGCGTAGATGTGCAATCGACGCGATGCACTTCTTAGCCGAGTTCAAACCCCACCTTGTCGGTTCAGTACTGAACGGCATTGTTACCGCCGAGTCGAGGATTCAGATTCATGTCTCGGCAGACACACCAGAGGACATCGGCCTGCTGCTAGATGACCACAACATACCATTTGAAGAAAATGATAAACGCGTGCGTTACGGCGGGGATCGTTACGAGACCTGTCCGGTCTACTGCTTCTCAGCCGATAGCAACCCCATCGAGGTATACGTCTTTGATCATAAGAAAGGGCGTGAGAGGCCATTAAGCCCAGTGGATGGAAGACCCATGAAACGAGCAGCAATCAAAGGCGTTGAAGAACTACTCACCGGTTCGAAGCGACAGTGATTACTCGGCAAGACAATTGCAGCCGTTTTCCTTGGCCCGGTCGAGCGCGGCCCGCACATCTGTCATCAGCATTTCACCTGTCCCAAAAGGCTTCATCTCCGTAACCCCGATCGATACTGTTACCGGCGGCAGAATACTCTGGTCAGACATGACGATCATCGCTTCGGCAATTGCCTCGCGCAAGCGCTCGGCCACGAGCTTAGCGCCGGCAATGCTGGTGTCAGCTAGCAACGCAATAAACTCCTGCCCTCCATAGCGGGCGAGTAAGTCGGTCGGACGTAAATTGTTCATCATCGTTTGGGCAACGCCGTAGAGCGCGTGCTCACCGGCAGCGCGCCCAAACTCGTCATTGTAACCTGAGAAATGATCGACATTTATCAACAATAACGATAACGTTTCACCGCCCATGGAGCTGCGCATCGTTTGCCGTTTAAGCATGTCGTCGAACCATCTTCGATTGTGCAATCCGGTAAGCTCGTCGACGGTAGCTTGCCGCGAATACTGTTGCTGCAAGCGATTGCTCTCGGACATCTGGGCATTGCTACCTCTGAGCCGGTCGGCAAGGGTGAACAGAAGATTACGGGCGATGCGCGGTGACGCGTCAATCAGTGCCCAAAAGATCTCCTCTGGTACGACGAGCAAGCGCGATGCTTGATCGGCAACAACAAAAGTTGATGCAGGTTTTTGATCGATAACGGATAGCTCACCAACACTCTCGCCTGGATTGAACACCGCGATGGGCTTTGCGTCGACAGATTCTAAGTGTATTCGCAGGCGCCCAGACAATATAAGTACATTGCATTCTTTGTCTGGCCTGGGGATATTAGAGTTTCACCTGCACTCAGGTCTACCAACGGACATGCGCGTAACAGACTCTCGATGGCATCAAGGTCCACATCCTTGAACATGCGCACGTTAAGGAAATCAGCCCAATTTACGAGCTCCCCTTCGATGGAAACTGTGTTTTTCACGTCCATTAATCCGTCCTTGCGGCGTAATTCTTTGCAACATCAATGCCATAACGGGCGTTGTCCTCATGTGACAGGAGTTCGCACGCGTTAGTGCCAACTACGGTGCGCTTGCCGCTTAAATATAACTCAAAGATATACGGCCCAAACGCGCAGACAGCGGATACCGGAATCAGTAGAGCGTGTGAGATATTGCAGAAGTGTCAGATTGTTGACGCCGACCCAAGGATTCGGCGACAACTGGTCGTGAAGATGACAGTATTGCTTCAAAGAAACCGCGTATTCGGCGGCGGGCGGGCGTTAATTGGTCAGCTGCAAAACCCGTATCAACTCTTCGACATCGCTGATCAACGGGTGCTCAGGGTAACGCTCGGCAAATGATTCGAGTGCCGCCACACCTTCGGCGTTCTTTCCTAATTGGCCGTATGCCAAACCCAAAGCGAACTGTACGTTCGGATCTAAACTACTATCGGGATAGGAATCTGAAAAAGCGTTTAACGCTCCGGTAGCTTGTTCGAATTTGCCCGCGTCCGCCAACTCCATGGCATCGAGGAAGGTATCCACCTCCTTAATATAGTCAGGGTCTTCGCTTCGGTCGTCTTTCCAATAGGGTTGCAATCCACTCGTCGTGGTTTCAGCGCCACGCACACCGGCAATCAGGGTACGGCCACCTGCGATCGTAGCCTGCTCTGATCTGCCCACGTAACCCCGCAGTTTTGACCACATGCGACCGAATAAGCGTTTAACTGTGCTCTCTACCACCCGGATCTCAACGTTGGTAATAGATGCACTCGTGTCAGTCTGCGCTTGAACCAACGTTATTGGCATAACCAGCAACCAGCAAAATAATAGCGTTTTACCCATAGCGACTAACCTAATTGGCAAGCAATTTCCCGAATGCCTGGTATTTCTTTCCTATCCCCACATCGAGCTCTACCGCTTCGGCATGTTTAGCGACCGCCTCCTTCAAACTCGCGAGCTTGTAGTAGACGAGGGCGAGATTTACCTTTATGCCGCCATCCTTCGGATCGAGCACTTCTGCCTCACGGTAGGCCTCCAAGGCACGATCATAATCGCCCTGTATATAGTATAGACTGCCACGATTGTTGTAGGCGGCGCTGTTTTGCGGGCTGACTTGCAGCACCTGATCGAATTCGCTCAACGCTAAATCGTGAAGACCATTCCTACCGTAGATGATGCCGATCTGCATATGCGCGTCGATATCACCAGGCTTGTTACGTAACAGCGATCGGTAGGGAACCAACAGTCGCTCCAGATTCTTGGAGACCAGCACGGTATGCTCGCGATCGACTAGCACTTTGACTTCATTTCCAACCGGCGGCGTAACCGAGTACTTCGCCGGCGCAAGCGTCACCGGTACATACTTCCGCCATGCGCCCTTTAGCGGAATGACTTGCAGCTTCTCTTGCTGTGCCCACTTTTGATACTTACGCGCACCCTCTGCCCACGCTTCTGAAAATGTTGTTGATATCATGGTCGCCTCTAAAGGTATCCAGACCTCACCATCGCGGACCACCATAAGATCATCCTGAAGACTTATAATATACTTCTCTTTCTCCGGTAGGCGTGTGTTAAACATGAGAAACAAGTGCCCGGGCACATCAATCATCGCCGTTTCTATGCCTAGATTCTCGAGCCCCGCACTTAATAAGACTGATAGATCATCACAATCGCCACTCTTCACGTTTAACGTCTCACGCGGAAACTGTACGTAATCTAGTTCGTCTTTGCTCAGTTCCACAAATGGGTTGTTCGGATCGACCACGTACTGCATGCCGTATGCCGATAAAACGTTAAACCAAGTCATGGCAGACACTATGTTTGCGTTTAACGGGCCCTTTTCTGGTCGATAGCTATTAATCGCCTGACGTACATAGTCCTTCAGCGTCTCGTCTCTGGGTGTAACAAACGAGCCAACCATATCTGCTTCGCGCCAAACGATCGCATTCTTGCCATAGATGGTCATGGGCTGCGTAATATTTATAAAGTCTTTTACGCCCTCACGGTAAAAGTCGAGCTTGACCTCAACCTGGACACCTGTGTCCTCGTCGATATCAAGGATCTTGTTATTGAAAGAAGCCAATAGAGGTATTTCTTTAGTTTCATTCGGCCCCAAGACATCGATGCTGTGGTTGGTCGGAAAATCCATGTAACCCTTGATATGGAATGTAAGTCGCAGATTCTTGTATTCAGTTTCCCCCGTGTTCACCACCTTGATGCCGCCCACGGGTGTATTCGCGTATTGCTTGTAAGCAGCAGAGAATACCTGGCTCAACTGCAGATTACGCAACACGATAAGCGGCGCATTTTGATCGAACTCCAGTGATTTCTTTTTCTCAGCATACGTCGTGTTTAACCGCAATCTGTTTTCTTGGTTGTCATCAAGCTCAACCGCCATTGTGAATTCTGCGATCGCCTCATCGTAGTTACGCTTCTTCAAGAAAAGCTGCCCAAGCAGGCTGTGCGGTACTGCATTAGTCGGCTCTTTCAACGCAGCCTTTTGTAAGTGTCGCTCAGAAATATCTAGCACATTGTTTTCTAGATATAACAGGCCTAGCTCGAGTTCAATAGCAGCCGACGTTGGGTCTCGTTTGAGCGCATTTTTGAGGTAACGAATTGCATCGCCATTCTTACCCTGCTGATGGGAAATACTCGCGAGTAATACGAGTGGTTCACTGCTGTCCGGTTTCAATGTAGTCGCCTGCTCAGCCTGCTCGGCCGCTTCCTCTAAGAGCTCTAGTTTTGATAGTGAGACCGCATAGCGATAACGTAAGTCGTAGTGGTTGGGTTGCACAGCTACTGCTTTTTCAAACTCGCGCGCCGCTGCCACATGATTCTCGCCTTGCTGTTCAAGGAGGGCGAGACGCAGCCGTGCCTCGAAGAAGGCAGGTTCTGCGCTTATTGCTTGGCGTAGTGCCGAACGAGCTTTCACTTGATCTTGCAACACTAGATAGGCGTCGGCCAAGGCAACCCAGGCGTTGGTGTTTTTCGGCTCCTCGTTAGCCGCCTTCGTTAAAGACAACACCGCTTCTTGCGGGCGATTATTCGCAAGCGCAATAACGCCGAGGAGGTATTGCCCGGCTGCCTCTTGCTCGCGCACCCCTGACATGGATAAGGCGATTGCGCGTGCACGCTTGTACTCTTTCAGTTCAACGTAACTGCGCGCCGCGCCTAGGCGTGCGTCACCGTTTAGTTTGTCGATAGCCAATGCTTTATTGAAACGCTCTAACGCTTGCACATGCTTGGCGAGCATTTGGTAGGCGCGTCCGTTTTCGATCCAGGCCGTGATGTTATCAGGCGCTACCGTGACCGCTTGGTCGAACTGCGCCAGTCCCTTATCCACCGCACCGAGTTGAAGATAGGCATGCCCCAACAAAAAATGCGCGGATTCAAGATTCTGATCGAGCTCTATCGACTTCTCGAGACAGTTGATCGCACCCGCCGCGTCACCGAGCTTCAAGCCGGCCTTACCACACCATAGATAGGTAGAGGCATCCGCTTGATCACGCGCAATTGCCTTATCTGTCACACCTCGCGTCTCGATAAATTGTTGTGTGTCGAAAAATGACTCGGCCTGACGATTTAGGCCCTTAATCTCGAAAGTAGGAATCTTTGCGAGTTGTTGGAAACGACGGATTGCCTCTTTATGCTTGCCTTGTCGGTCTAGGCTAAACCCTAGATACTCGAGTGCTTCGCCGTGTTCAGAATTGTTCTTGTAAAGAGACAGAAATATTTCGGCCGCCTCGGCATACTTCTCGTCACTATACAAACCATAACCAGCCTGGAACAGATCGCTTCCGACCTCTGACACAGAACCTTCGACTGCGAAACCGCTTACCGCCGCTACACGATAGTGAACATAGCGTGGGCCATCACCGTGGGTTACCGTTGCCGAGCTGTCTTCAGTCTTAACAATCTTCTGGTACGGTCCGTCCTTGGTCGTCGCCGCATAAATGACGTAGTGATCAACGAAGCTGGCGGCAGACGGTTTCCACTTTAGCTTGGTATCACTCAAGGCACCACTAACTAGCACGTCTTCGACCAATTCCGGCACTTGTAAGTAATCGAACGCTTGCAATGCTTGGCGCTTTTTATCGTAGATATTGATCCTGGTCTTTTTCGAAGCCGGCACCGTCAATGACGTTGCATCCCCCAGGCCGACCGCTTGTTGCATCGCTGATCCGAATGTGAAAACCAGAGTTTTCCCCTGATAGACGTGCACCGTCTGCGGGTTACTGGTTGAGGCTAGGACGTACAGATTATCATCCTGATCAAGCGCCATCGCCCGGATACTTCGATAACGATTGGGCGAACTTTCGTCGCCACCCAGCTCATACATGAGTTCTTTCTCAGGGGAAAACACGCGTATTCGCGGCGATTCATTGTCCGCGACATAAATATTACCCTTAGCATCGACGACGACAGCGCCAGGTCGACGAAATCGCTCCGCCTCGCCCTTGCGATTGGCGAGTTTGTCCACGAAAATGCCGTCGCGCGAAAACATCTGTACCCGCTTGCCGCTATCGGCAACGTAGATCCTGTCGCGCAGATAAATACCCGTGATGTTCTTGAACCGGCCATCCTTAGATCCGCTGCGACCAAAGGTAAACCGCGGTTCGCCTTGATGCGAAAAAACCTTCAGTTCGCTGCCATCAACAATAATGATGTCGTTGTCGTCTATGGCGGCTAGGGTCGGCTTCTTGAGCTTGCCCGGTAGTGTACCCGCTACCTTGCCATCCGCTGATAGAAGCGTGACGCTAGATTTCTCAACATTCAAACAAAGATGCTGGCCGTTGGGCATTGAATAGGCAACACCACATTCGGCGCTGAGGGTATAGCTAAGCCTTATCGCCGGTAGGCGCAAATCCTTGCTGCTAACTTGCTCTGCCACGGCCGGCAGGTCGTAGATTTCAATCTTATTGTTGCGCGAATCGCTAACTACAAGCTGATTCGAAGGCGTCACCGCCAAACCCGAGATCTTGCGAAACTGCCCACGGCCCTTACCCTTGCTACCGAAGGCGTTAACGATCTCGCCGCTGTCACGATCGATCTGCATGACCTTGCCGTTTTCCCCGTCGGCAACAAAAATTGCTCCACCGCGACTAACCGCCATCGCGGCCAGGCGTGGTGGTTTGCGTACATCGAGCTTGAGGTCTTTGGAATCGATGCGCTTCAGTAGCTTGCCCGAATGAGAATAGACCGATATACGACCGTTAGGCGCGCTATCCAAAACGTAAATGTTTTCGTCACTGTCTACTGCTATATGGGAAGGGCGACTGAGTTTACCGGCGGGATCATGGCTACCGAAACTGAATAGAAAGATACCGTCCCGGCTATACACTGAGATCCTATTGTTGCCACCGTCAGCAACATAAAAACGACCCCTAGATGAATAAGCGATGCCGGTAGGCGTACTGAGGCGACCCGGTGTGCTCCCCGCCTCTGCGAATGAGTATTGCAGCTTGCCGCTGGCATCGATCACGGCAACCGTACCATCTGCGGTATTGACCACAGCAATGAGCGAACTGTCTACGCCTGTAACTCCACCCAGCCGAGTAGACTTGAAGATAGCGTCTTTGCCACCGAGCACAATAGACGTATCCGAAGAAGCGTCTAACTTGATTAGCCGGCCAGCCCTGCTATCTGTCAGATATAGTGTCCCGCTGGCATCCATAAACATACCAGCGATTCGTGAGAACTTGGCTTTATCGCTGGCATCAGCTGCGATCGCCCTGGAAAACTTGATAACGGCATGGGAGGTTGTTGTGCCGAGCGCGCCGGCAGCAAGAAGCGCGACACAACAAAGGAATGCTAGCTTATTGGATGATTCTGGTTGCGCCCGACAAAACGTATAATACTTCCGACTAGAGCGCCTGAAGTATATGTTCATAACATACCCTCCACCCCATGCTTATAATAATTTGAGAGCCGCACCGGCTCTCCGCCAGCTTCGTCCCTTCCATGGTGAGCGCTAGCAAAATCGGCTTTCTTCTCACGGGTGTGGTCCTCATTATGTACCTACTCGGCGACCGGTTACCAGTCGGTATCCAGTTACTGGATGTCCTAGAATTCAGGACCTATGACATGCGGATGCGGTCACAGGGGACCCGTATACCGGCCGGTGATGTAACTATCGCCGCGATAGATGAAAAGAGCCTGGCCGCAATCGGCCGTTGGCCCTGGAGCCGGCGCACGCAGGCCGAACTCATCGACAAATTAGACGCGCTCGGGGCGCAGGTAATCGCCTTAGATATCTTCTTTTCCGAATCGGAAAACAGCGAGCTACTGGCGCAGATCGGCCGACTGGAGGCTGAGCTGGGGGCCACAGACAAGAGCAGCCCTTACGAGGCGATTAAGCGCGCGTTGGCAACCGATGCCACGCTTGCCCGGGCCATCGCCAACAGCGGCAAAGTGATACTCAGCATGGTGCTTCTGTCCGAGGAGGAGGCTAGCGAGCGGCCCACCGCCGAAGCCGACCGCGCCTTCGATCAGGTCGCGGACCAGGCCATTCGTGCAATCCTAGATAGTGGCGATGGTAGCCTCAAGTTTTACATGCCCCGCCGCTTCGGTGTGCTCGCCAACTTGCCCGAGATACAGAGTGGCGCCAGATACACTGGACACATAAACAGCGAGCCGGATTCCGATGGCACCGTGCGTCGGATGTCGCTCGTGATGCGGCACAAAGGCCATTTTTTCCCGTCGGCCGACGTGCAGGCAGTGCGTGCGTACCTGGGTGTCGATGATCTCATACTGCACACCACCTACTACGGGATTACCGGTCTGGCGATCGGTAGTCGCATCATCAAGACAGATGAACTTGGTCGCGCTTTGATTCACTACCATGGTCCCGAAAAAACCATCCCGACCATTTCCATATCGGACATCTATGCGGGCACGGTTGATCCCGCCTTAATCAAGGACAAGATCGTAATCGTCGGCGCAACCGCCAAGGGTATCGGCGATGTGGCAGTTACCCCTTACGGTACCGTTTTTCCAGGCGTGGAGATTCGTGCCAATACGATACAAAACCTGATCGACAACGATTTTATCAACCGCCCGGGTTGGGCGGTTCTCATAGACGCGTTTGTTATGTTGGTGGTGGGGCTATTTCTATCTTGGTTGTTGCCGAAAATCGGCATGTGGCAGGGTGCAGCCTTGGCGCTGGCATTCTTAGTCATATACACATTGACTGCAGTTATCTTATTTCGCGCACCGTGGCTCAACATGTTATGGCTCAATATTGTCTATCCTTCGGTACTCATCCTCCTGCTTTTCGTTTCCTCAACGATTGCTAAGTACGTAAGCGCAGAGACCGGGAAACGACAAATCAAAACAGCATTTCAACATTATGTGCCAACCGCGGTCGTCAATGAGATCACCGATAATATCGATCGACTTCGGTTAGGCGGCGATAAGCGCGAACTCACCGTGCTGTTTTCCGATATCCGCGGCTTTACCTCTGTGTCGCAATCACTCGCGCCCGAAGACTTGGTGCGCCTTTTGAACATTTACCTAACCCAAATGACAGAAAAGGTGTTCGATCATGATGGCCTGCTAGACAAGTACATCGGCGATGCGATTATGGCTGTCTACGGTGCACCCATACACCGAGAGGACCATGCCGTGCTTGCATGCCGCACTGCCCTGGACATGCTCGACGCATTGGATGGATTACAGGCGACGTGGAAAGCAGAAGGACTACCGATTCTAGATATTGGCATCGGCATCAACACTGGACCTATGGTAGTCGGTAACATGGGGTCTGAGAATCGTTTTGACTATACGGTTATCGGTGACGCTGTTAATCTGGGTTCTAGAATAGAAGGCCTTAATAAAACCTATGGTACGCGCATTCTCATAAGCGAGTTTACATACGAACAGGTGCGCGGCGAGTTCCCACATGTGCGTGAGATCGATATCACGCGCGTTCGGGGTAGAACCGAAGCGGTAACAATCTATGAGCTCATGCGGGCAGCCGAATATTCATCTATGGAATGGGTGGCGGAATATCAGGAGGCCTACAAGCTGGTACGCAAAAACGAGCAAAGCCAAGCCCTGTTGATATTCCAGTACCTGGATGAGACGGTGAACGACCCTGTTAGTAAGTACTACATGCAAAGCTGCCGTGCCGCCCTTGGATGATGCACCTGGTGGCCGTCGACTATATGGCAGACACGTATCGGTGGCGTAAACTCACCACATCGTGAAACACCGCCTTCGCGAACTGCTTGCTCGGGCTCTGGCCGACTTGGAAAACCATGGCACCCTTTCCATCGGTCACGATGCTGCGGCAATTCATATCGAACGCGCGCGGCGCAAGGGCCACGGGGACTTTGCCAGCAATGTTGCACTTACGCTTGCAGATAAAGCCAGCATACCGCCACGCAAGCTGGCACAAGCAATCGTTGAACGACTACCTGCGTCAGATTTCGTCGATCAAGTAGAGATCGCAGGTCCGGGTTTCATTAATTTTTTCTTGAGCCGCGCCGCATTCGAAATGGTGGTGCCGGATGTTCTCGAGGCCGGCGATGCGTTTGGTCGGAGCGATCTAGGGGCTGGGCAGAAAGTGCAAGTCGAATTCGTTTCTGCCAATCCGACTGGGCCTTTGCATGTCGGACACGGCCGCGGTGCAGCGTATGGTGCCGCGGTGGCTGAACTGCTCCAGGCAGTCGGCTCTGAGGTTCAGCGCGAATACTATGTTAACGATGCCGGGCGACAAATGAACATACTTGCCACCAGCATCTGGCTACGCTACCTAGAGTTGTCTGGTGAAGAAGTGCCATTCCCTGCCAGTGGTTACCGCGGCGATTACATTTACGACATCGCACGCCAACTGTATGACCAACATGGCAAGCAGTTACGGCGATCTGCAAGCGAGGTCGTTCGCGATCTCCCACCGGATATTTCGGAGGATGGCGACGCAGAAACGCGTATTGACGCGCTTATTAGCCGTGCCAAAACGTTACTAGGTGAGACCCAATACCTTCAAGTTTACAACCATGGTCTTGAAACCATCCTCGCTAACATTCGCAAGGATTTMGAGCAATTCGGCGTGGACGCCGGTTTCGACCACGCGTCCCTCGTCGATAACATAAATCAGGTCGGCGCCGACGACAGTCGCCAGCCGGTGCGCGATGACAATCGTGGTGCGGCCTGTCGCCAGCCGCGCGAGCGCGCCCTGTACCTGGCGTTCGGCCTCCGCGTCGAGCGCGCTGGTGGCCTCGTCGAACAGCAGGATCGGTGCATTTTTCAGCATGGCGCGGGCGATGGCGATGCGCTGGCGCTCACCGCCCGACAGTTTGGTCCCGCGTTCGCCGACTATGGTGTCGTAGCCGTCCGGCAATCGTGTGATGAACTCGTGCGCTGCCGCATCGACCGCCGCCGCTTCGATCGCCGCACGCCCCGCCGCCGGGTCGCCGAAGCCGATATTGGCGGCGATCGATTCGTTGAACAAGATGACATCCTGGCTGACCAGCGCGATGTGGTCGCGCAGGCTGGCCAATGTGACATCGCGCACGTCGTGGCCATCGATGCGCACTGCGCCGGCATCGGTGTCGTAGAAACGGGGGATCAGGTTGAGCACGGTTGATTTCCCGGCTCCGCTCGGTCCGACAAGGGCGACAGTCCGGCCGGCCGGTACATCGATGGTGATATGGTCGAG
>LXTK01000256.1 GCA_001643475.1 Proteobacteria bacterium SPGG2
CGCAGGCTGGGCGTACCTCGTCGATCGTCTCTATCCCATCTGAGAGGTGTTCGCAATTGTGAAAATCGAACAACACAACCGGTCCTTCGAGCAGCACAAAGGCGTAACGCACGGGATTGTACAGCACCTACACCTGCACATTCGAGGTGTCAGTAGCGTAACGGATATTGATGGGATCAAAAAAACGACAGCCGCATAATTGCGCTGTTGGAGTTGTTCCCGAATTCTTGAAAGTCGATAATGCCTCAACGCCTTTCGATCGACGCTGTCTTTATTCACCGCTGTTTCCCACTTACGCCAATCGGGCGCGGTTAAAGCTGTTGCAAAAGACACAAGTGAACGTCCGCGCTAGTTCGGCGCGGGGTCAAAGGGCCGAAAACCGCGGGCAATGGACCTCCCGGCGCGCTAATGCACGCCGGGGCCTACGCTGATAGTTACGCGTCTATCCAGACCTTATGGAACTGATGATATAAGGTCGGATGAGTCTGGTAGCCCTTGACCTTGTCGCTGTAGGCCGAGAACACCGCCCGGAACAGTGGCTACACCATGATGGCGTCGTCTTGCAACATCTTCTCGACCGCCTCCATCGCCTGCCGCCGATAAACCATCTATAGCGGGGCTGTAGCCACGCACCAATGACCTAAAAGCACTTCAATACGACATCCGAGTGAGCTGATACGACCATTATCCTCATAGTAAATAAAGAAATAGATCGTGCGCCGACGCCATGGATTCAAGACCAAGTTTCGGGTGGTTTACAAAGACCACCGCCAGCCATTTTGCGATCTCCGGCTTACGTGCTAATTTAGGGGAATACGCGGGCAGGAGACGATGTAATGAATTGTCGGGCAAAACTCCCACGCCTAATCATCGCGACCTTAGCGATAGTGTTAATGGCTTCTTGTTACCAGGCCATTGCCTCTCGCGACAGTTTGGAAACCAATCTGCCCGCGGTTGAGTCGATACAACTAGACACGCAACCCCAATTAATCGCGTCGGCCAGCGGTCTTGCGGCCACGGTTGATCTGCTGGCAACAAATAACGAAGACACCCAGACGTTATGTTCGTTTCGTGCTCGGCTTCACCCAGCAAGTCAGTTGTTTTTGGACTCATATATCGCCGGCAGGATAGCGATGCACGAGTTCCTGCGCATGTTTTCGCTGCCGAACTCCGACTATATTCCGCTAGCGCGATGTTTTGTTACCATCGTTGTCAAGGGCCTATCTATGCCTTAGTACACAAGGTTTTGGTTGCAACTCTAGACAGACAACAACCATTCAGAGGAATTTCAAAGATGTCAAGCAACGTCGTCAGAACCAAGCTTGAGAATCAACACAGCGAATCCGAGCAGCAGGTACGTACTGATCTTGCCGCCTGCTACCGGTTGGCTCACCGCTTTGGATTCAGCGAAATAATCTGGAATCACATCACCGCCCGCATTCCTGGTCCTGAGAACCATTTCCTGCTCCACCAATTTGGATTGCGCTATGACGAGGTAACGGCGTCGAATCTACTCAAGGTCGACCAGGAAGGGCGCGTCATTGACGGTGCCGATGACATCAATGTCACCGGCTTTGTTATCCATAGCGGCATCTATACCGCTCGCAAGGATATCGCCTGTGTGATGCACACCCATGGCCCAGCTGCGGTCGCGGTATCCGCGCTCGAACGCGGACTTGTTCCCATGGCCCAGGGTGCGATGATGTTTTACGACAATGTCGCCTATCACGACTATGAGGGCCTCTCAACCGATATGGCCGAGCGCGAACGGTTGATTGCCAATCTCGGCGACAAGTGCGCAATGATTCTCAGAAATCACGGGGTACTGACGGTTGGTCGCAATGTCGCCGAGGCGTTCATGCTTATGTACTATTTGGAAGACGCTTGCCGACTACAGATGCAAGTGCTGTCGAGCGGCGAAAAGCCGCGGCTTCCTCCGCCAGAGGTATGTCAACGCACGCGTGAACAATACAAGGAGTGTTGGCCCGGTAAATACGAATGGTCCGCCCTCATTCGCCTACTCGATAAAGAAGATCCCAGCTACAGGGACTAAAACCCAATCTGTGCGCCCGTCGTCGCCGCACATCGAGCAGTAGCTTGTAAAGTCCGAGGAGACTCACATCGTGCGGAGAAACACGCGTCGCAGCGACCGTAGTAGTCGTGGCCAACTTGTTCAGTTGCCTTGGCGCCAAGTTATCAACCGCTACACCCGATCGAAGTCCTAGAACCCAAGCAACGAAACACTTGGGTTAGGCGCTATAGCCGAAGTTGGACCGGGCGGACATTTTTTTGGCATTCCTCACACCTTGGCACGATATGAAAACGCATTCTATGCGCCAATGCTGTCGGATTGGCGTAATTTGGAAACTCGGGAAGAGGCCGGATCACAAAATGCGACGCAACGTGCCAACGAACTCTATAAGCGTATACTCGCTGAGTTCGACCGCCGCCCTTGGACCCGTCGATCCGCGATGAACTCGATGATTTTGTCGCGCGACGCAAACACGAAGGCGGGGTTGCCGCGGCCTAAACAAGGTGCCTTAGTATGGATAAGACGTTCCTAGCCCATTTACATAAAGAAACCGATGATCTGCGCGCGGCTGGACTCTATAAGACCGAGCGCATCATCACCTCACCGCAACAGGCCGCGATTAGCGTACAGGGCGACATCGAGGTGTTGAATTTCTGCGCCAACAACTACCTCGGTCTCGCCAATCATCCAGTCCTGGTCGACGCGGCCAAAAAGGCGCTTGATCGTTACGGCTTCGGAATGTCTTCGGTACGCTTTATCTGCGGCACCCAGGAAGAACACAAACAATTAGAAAGCCGACTAAGCAGTTTCCTGGGTACGGAGGATACCATTTTGTATTCATCCTGTTTCGATGCCAACACCGGTTTATTCGAAACCCTGCTGGATGAACGCGATGCGATTATCAGTGATGCGTTGAATCACGCAAGCATTATCGATGGCATTCGGCTGTGCAAGGCCCGCCGACTACGCTACGCCAACAACGATATGAAGGAACTGGAAGTACTGCTCAAGGAAAGTCAAGACTGCCGTTTTCGTTTGATCGCAACTGACGGTGTTTTCTCCATGGATGGCATCATTGCTAATCTGCCCGCCGTATGCGATCTCGCAAATGAATACAATGCTATGACCATGGTCGATGATTCCCATGCCGTCGGGGTTCTCGGTCCGCGCGGACGAGGAACACCGGAGCATTGGGGCATCCAGGATCGGATCGACATCGTCACCGGCACCTTGGGTAAGGCATTGGGTGGCGCTTCCGGTGGGTACACATCCGCCCGCAAAGAGATTATCGACTGGCTGCGTCAACGCTCACGACCGTATTTGTTCTCGAACACACTGGCGCCTGTGGTAGCCGCCACTTCACTGGCGGCACTTGACCTGCTGGAAGGTAGTGACACGCTACGAAAGCGGCTGATAGAGAACGGTCACTACTTCCGAACCGGTTTGCAACAACTTGGTTTCACTCTAATGGAGGGCGAACATCCCATCGTACCCGTGATGCTGGGTGAAGCAGCGCTTGCCCAACGGATGGCAGAACGGTTGTTAAAGGAAGGTATATATGTCATTGGATTCTCTTTTCCGGTTGTACCCAAGAATAAAGCGCGAATCCGGGTACAACTTTCCGCCGCTCATGAGCGAGGTCATCTAGACCGAGCCATCGCCGCGTTTGCGACAATTGGCCGTGATCTTGGTGTCATCGACTGAATACGCAATGAAAGCATTAGTGAAAAAACACAAGAAAGTCGGCATTTGGATGGATGACGTGCCGCAACCTGGGGTTGGCCACAACGATGTATTGATTAAGGTGATCAAGAACGCGATCTGTGGCACCGATATTCATATCTACAACTGGGATGAATGGTCACAACGCACGATCCCGGTGCCGATGACGGTCGGGCACGAATTCGTCGGCGAAATTGCGGAGATTGGTAGCGAGGTGGCAGGCTTCAAGGCCGGTGATCGTGTTTCCGGTGAAGGTCACATCACTTGCGGCCACTGTCGTAACTGTCGAGCCGGCAAACGTCATCTTTGTCGCAACACAGTGGGTGTTGGCGTAAGTCGACCGGGTAGTTTTGCTGAATACGTGGCCATCCCCGCCGCTAACGCATTTCGATTGGCAGACGCCATTGGCGATGACATCGCTGCGATCCTCGACCCGCTCGGCAATGCCATTCATACGGCGCTTTCATTCGATCTTGTGGGTGAAGACGTGCTCATTACCGGGGCTGGGCCCATCGGTATCATGGCAGTCGCGATCGCCAAGCATGTCGGTGCTCGGTTCGTGGTCATCACCGATGTGAACGATTATCGACTCAAGCTCGCCTCGACTATGGGCGCAACTCGTACGATCAACGTCAAACGCGATAGCATCGATGAAACCATGGGTGATCTCGGCATGAAGGAGGGCTTCGACGTGGGGCTCGAGATGTCGGGCAATCCCCAGGCGTTGCGCGACTTACTGCGGGTAATGAACCATGGCGGCAAAGTGGCGCTACTTGGCATTCCTCCTGGTGAGACGTCAGTAGATTGGGCCCAATTGATATTCAAAGGCCTCCACTTGAAAGGCATATATGGTCGCGAGATGTTTGAAACCTGGTACAAGATGTCATCACTGCTGCAAAGCGGGCTCGACATGGCGCCAATCATTACCCACCGTTTCCCCATCGACGATTTCGAGAAGGGGTTCGAGATCATGCGTTCGGGTCAATGCGGCAAGGTGTTGCTCGACTGGAGCTAAGGTAACGTCAGAGTTTCTTTAGAAAGTCAATCACATCCGGCGGCTGTACTACTGCTACTCGAATCAATTCATCGAAATGGCGTGTAAGCACACGAATATGCTCGGTGGAGTTAAAAACAAAATACATATTGCCGAGATAGATCGCCACCCGTTTTGGGCCGAAGATAGTAAGCGGCGCCGAGTAACGCTTCAACCCATCGTACAAGAACCAGCGGAAGGTCGGATAGAGTTCATCCAATAGTACGACCATCCAATCGATTTGCGCCCGCCGAGTCTTTGCTGACAGGTTGCGCCACACACCCTCGCCGCGGGCGAACTCTTCGAGTGACTGGAACGAGCTACAGACTTCCATATCGGTTTCGGGCCGGCGACTGTAGGCCAGTTGGACTTCCTTTTGTTCGATACGCCCCTTTGGCACTCGGGCCCCGTACTCACCGTACTCATAGCGAATCACCTCCTCCGTCCTAAGCAAATCGGGTAGTGTGGTTGGGACATAGCGGATCTTGTAACCCGCCGCCTCCGCCTGCCAACGCTGGAGTCTGGCGTCACCCGGCAACGCGCTCCCGGCCTCGACTTCTAAGGCTTGTGCGAGCACATCGGTGCCAAGCTGCCCCTCTTGGCTCAAACCCAAGAGCCAGTCGGCACTGACCTGTGCTTTGTTGGCAATGGCGGCGATGGTCTCGGCACGCGGCAATCTGTCATTGGTGCCGGAGAGCAACTGCGACAACGTCGAGCGGTCCATGCCGACCTCGGCCGCGAAGGCCGAACGGCTGCGGCCCGATTGTTGGATAACAATGTTCAGGCGCTCCCTAAAGACACCGACCATTTCGTACCTACGCATCTAGGACTCCAAGCCGTCGTATGGACATCGTTTTATAAAGTTAACATATGTTTTCTATTATCAACAAATTAGATCTAATGTTACATAATGCGACATAGTGTGCGCATTCCCACGTTGCACATAGGGGATTAGTTTGTTAATTAAAGTGTCTGGGGGTCGTGATGTGCACACCCTTCAATAGGTCGTGGGGGCCTAGCAGTGATGCCAATAGAACGACAGACCCCCCGCGAATCGGAGCAATATCAAGGACGTGGTTTCGAATGGCCGACGCTTGTCGTCGCCGCTTTGATCTATGCCGGCTTCGCGGGCCTGACCTGGCACTACCATGCCTTGCCGTGGTGGCTGGTGCTAGCGTTGGGCGGTTATCTGGTGGCATGGCATGGCTCACTGCAACACGAGGCCGTGCATGGTCATCCCACCCGCTGGCCCTGGGTCAATGAACTTCTGGCCTTCCCGAGTCTTTGGCTTTGGATGCCCTACCGGGTTTACCGTGTTACCCATCTTCAGCATCATGCAACTCCATCGCTCACCGACCCCATCGATGATCCCGAGTCTTACTATCTAACACCCGAAGCCTGGCAATGCAGTGGCGCGTTTATGCGCCTCGTTTGGCGTATCAACAACACCTCAGCCGGCCGGTTGTTGATAGGCCCACCTATCGTCGTCACTCTTTTAATCGTCGGTCAAGTGCGGCGTCTTGCCCGTGGAGATACGTCGATGTTATTGGGCTGGCTCCTGCATATTGTTTCATGCGGCATAGTCCTATTCTGGGTGTTATCGATCTGTCACGTGCCGCTTATCGATTACCTTATCTTTTTCGTCTACCCCGGTATATCGCTGACGCTGCTGCGTTCGTTCTTGGAGCACCAAGCGAATGCCGAACCGGAGCACCGCACCGTGATCGTAGAATCGAATCCGATCATGTCTTTGCTTTATCTCTATAACAATCTGCATGCCCTACACCATGCCGTTCCACATGTACCTTGGTATCAATTGCCGAGCCACTACCACAAACAGCGTGCGGCGTTGTTGACTAACAACGGTGACTATCGCTACCAGGGTTATGGGACGGTCATCTTGCGGTATCTACTGTGGCCGAAAGAGCCCGTCGTTCATCCTTAGACTTTTCGCCAAAAGATTGATGGCTGATAGGCAACCAACATGATGATCGCAAGCCTGCCAATGTACGATCTGCCGGAGCTAAGAACAGCGACGGACGCGTGGTGGTCGGGGATGGCGGCAGCATTGCGACGCGCTGGTATCGATGCCGTTCCTGACCAATTGACCCGTGTCGATAACATCGCCGCGGTGTGGCGCGACCCAAATCTGCTTTTGAGCCAGACCTGTGGCTATCCACTCGTGCGTGAGATGGCCGACATCTTGCAGCCCGTCGCTACACCCATTTACGACGCGCCGGGCTGTGACGGCCCGAACTATTCCAGCGCAATTGTGATCTCGGCCGAACGATCGGTAGACCATATCTCAGCGCTGCGCGGTGGTGTCTGCGCTACCAACGGTCGCGACTCTCAGTCTGGTTACAACTGCCTACGGGCTTTTCTTTCACCATTGACCGGGGGCAAACCCTTTTTTGCGCGCGTGATTGAAACCGGCTCGCATGCGCGTAGTTTGGAAATGGTCTCTCGCGGCGAAGCCGATGTGTGCGCCATCGATTGTGTCACCCATACCTTGCTTAGCCGCCATCGGCCACAGGCCCTCGCCAATACCCGTATATTGGGCTACACATCGCGCGCGCCCGGCCTTCCCTACGTGACCCAGGCATCGGCAACCCTGGATCTCGCCTACCGACTACGCGAAGGGGTAATGGCCGCCTTTGCTGACCCAAGTTTGACCAACGCGCGTGAGGCATTGCTGCTGGTTGGGGCCGAGGTATTGGATGTCGACAGCTATGAAAGCATCTTGGCCATGGAGGCGGCGGCACAAGCACAGGGTTATAATGAGCTCTGCTGAAACCGACACCGGTTGTACCACTTTAAGGTTGTCGAGTTAGTGGTCTTCATGGAAGCGGCCAACCGTGCAAACAACGACCCAGCGCTCGCAGAATGACCCGGACACCAACTCACTACGAAAAAAAAGGCTGGTGTTTCCACGGATCTACGTTGCGGTATTTTTCGTGGTTCTCACAGCTATCTGCGTCGCGGACCAGGCTCTGCTTCGTGCCAAAGGCCGGGTCGGTGACCAGGAGATAAACACCACCGTTGATTCTCCAATCGCCCGCTATTATCTTGAAGAATACCTCACAGGCCGTAGTGGGCAGACCGAAACCGACCTGCTTATCCGCGAAGCGCTTGAGCGATCCGATGCGCTTCCCCTTACGAATAAGGTCCTTGGTGATCTCACCCAAAGGTTCTCAACCGACTTTGCTACCCTCTACTTTGTTGATCGGGTGTACCGAGAGGATGTCAACCACCGTTTCCAGCAAGCCTTTCATGCGCGTCTGACGGCAGCGCGCGCGATGAAACAGCCGCAGGCGCTCCCAGGGGCATATAAGCGGTATCTGCTCTCGTTCGTTCCCGGTTACGGGTACAAGACAAACCCAGCGACGGGTGCCGATTTTGCTCGGCAGCGACAGTTGCTCGACCAAGCGGGTCTCGACACAGTACTTATCGAAACGGACGAGTTGGCAAACRTCGAGGAAAACGCCCGGGTCGTGGCACGGGAGATTATCCGRCTCGCGCAGCACCGCCGACCGATTGTGCTGGTAAGCACCAGCAAGGGAGGCCCCGAGACAGCGTTGGCTTTGGGGCGCGARCTGACGTCGGCACAGTCCCAAGCCGTCGTCGCCTGGATAAGTATTGGCGGGCTATTGCGCGGCAGCCCTTACGTCGACTCAGTATCAAAGTGGCCCAAGACCTGGGCAGCGGGGCTTGCGTTCTGGTGGAAGGGGCTAAAGCCCAAGGTCATTCGGAACCTCGGTACCGCCAAGAGGCGGCCCGTGTTTCAAAGCCTGACCTTTCCCGATCATATTCTTATGGTGCAGTGGATTGGCAGCCCCTTGTCGGGCCATATTAAGAAGGACGTTCGTAGGCGCTATAACATAATAAAGAAAATCGGCCCGAATGACGGGCTCACGTTACTGGCCGACGAGATCGTCCCTGGCGGAGTGGTCGTCACGGGCATCGGTCTCGACCACTATTACCGCGACCCAGAGATTGATCTCAAGACGTTCGCCCTTGTGAATGTCGTACTCGAGGAGCTTGAGCGCAAGCGTTTGTCCCAGTGAGACGGGTTGATTGGCGAAGGACCGCTGCCAACTTCGAAGGCGACGAACACCGCCGAAGTCATGCACAATAACGCTCCATGAACGGCCAATCGACACCGAAGCAGTGGGGTGCGCTATGGTTGGATGTAAATCTGGCCACCCTGGCACCCATTGTTCCGCAAAGCTATGGCGCCATCGAAGATGGGGCGCTGGCTGTCAAGGACAATCGAATCTGCTGGCTAGGACTGCGGCGCGATTTGCCCGGGGAAACACCGACCGATATACCTATATATAGGTGTGATGGCCGCTGGATTACGCCGGGGCTAATCGATTGTCACACACACTTGGTCTATGGCGGTGATCGCGCGCGTGAGTTCGAGTTACGTCTAACCGGCGTCAGCTACGAAGAAATCGCGCGTCAAGGTGGCGGCATCCTGTCAACGGTCAACGCTACACGCGAGGCCAGTGAACAGGCGCTTCTAGACGCAACGCAGCCACGCCTGAAGGCACTGATGGCAGAAGGGACCACGACGATAGAGATCAAGTCCGGCTATGGTCTAGACATCGATACCGAAGCAAAGATGTTGCGCGTGGCACGGTCACTGGGAAGTACGAATCCGATTACGGTCGCTACCACATATCTGGGTGCACATGCCGTGCCCGCCGAGTACGCAGGCCGGTCAGATGATTACATCGAGTTTGTTTGTAGTGAGGCATTACCGACTATCGCGAAACAAAGGCTTGCGGACGTCGTCGATGCCTTCTGTGAAAACATCGGCTTTTCTTGTTCGCAGACCGAACGTGTCTTTCAGGCGGCACAGGCGCTTGGGCTACCAATCAAACTACACGCCGAGCAGTTGTCCGATCTTGGCGGCACCCAGTTGGCAGCACGTTATGGCGCATTATCTGCCGATCATCTTGAGTACGTTTCTGAGGAAGGCGTAGCGGCAATGGCCACCGCTGGTGTTGTGGCGGTATTGCTGCCCGGTGCATTTTATTTTCTAAGAGAATCGAGGCGGCCGCCTATCAACCTATTCCGTAAACATCGGGTACCCATGGCGGTGGCAACCGACAGTAATCCGGGGAGTTCGCCGGTGTGCTCACTCTTGCTGATGCTCAACATGGCATGCACACTGTTCGCACTGACACCGGAGGAAGCGCTTATGGGCGTCACCCACAACGCGGCCCGCGCTCTGGGTATGTCCGATTCCATCGGGACGCTAGAGGTTGGCAAGAAGGCAGACTTTGTGATCTGGGACATCGACCACCCGGCCGAGCTCGCCTACCGCTTCGGTTTCAATCCTTGTCATCAAGTGATCAAGGATGGGTTAACGGTTTAAACAAATAGTACGGGAAATACGGATGAACAATATATTGAACTTAGATGACTACCTACCCTGCGAACAAGATTGGCTTTGATCTATAGATGGTACGGAGTCTGGGAGAACTGCAATGAAAGATGAATCGGTAGCGCTGGTCGTAGGCGGAGGAAGCGGTATGGGCGCAGATGCTGCACGCAAGTTAGCGAGCGAGGGCTGGTGCGTCGCGATATTGTCCTCCTCCGGCAAAGGCGAAACCTTGGCCAAAGAGCTTGGCGGCGTGGGTGTCACCGGTTCCAATCAGTCAGTTGACGACTTGGCCAAGTTGGTAGACGCCAGTGTGGAGAAATGGGGCCGCATCAACGCCGTCGTCAGCAGTGCCGGGCACGGTCCAAAGGAATCGATACTGGAGATCAGCGATGAAGACTGGCACACCGGTATGGACATCTATCTGATGAATGTGATCCGCATCGCGCGTTTGGTCACGCCCATCATGCAACGTCAGGGAGGCGGCGCCTACGTAAATATCTCCACCTATGCCACCTTCGAGCCGGAAGCGACCTTTCCGACCTCTGGCGTTTTTCGTGCCGGTCTTGCGGCCTTTACCAAACTATTCACGGATAAGTATGCCGCCGACAACATCAGAATGAACAACGTATTGCCGGGTTTCATAGACAGCCTGCCGGAATCAGAGGAAAGGCGCAGTCGTATTCCCCTCGGGCGCTATGGTCGGGTAGATGAAGTCTCAGAACTAATCGCTTTCCTCGCTTCGGATCGTTCGAGTTATATCACGGGCCAAAACATTCGCATCGACGGCGGCATCACGCGCTCGGTTTAGCCGCATCAGCCCACTTGAGCATAGTAGTAAGTACCGACTTAAGTGCCGGTTGTACTTGCTGCGCAAGCTGTTCACGATAAGTATAGGGATGGTCCTCGTCCATATATGTGCGCTGCGATAGCTCCAGTTGCACGACATGGATATCGTCTTCTGGCTTGCCATAGGCGCGTGTGATATAGCCGCCTTTGAAGCGCCCGTTGACGATGTAAGTATACCCCTCGATCTGTGCCAACTGGTCGGCAAAACGTTGTGTCAGCGCCGACGCACAACTCTTGCCATCGGCGGTGCCCAGGTTGAAGTCGGGCAGTACACCCTCGAAGAAACGCGGCACACGCGAACGTATGGTGTGGGCCTCGTATAGCAGCGCCACACCATGCGCATTACGAATGCGCGCAAGCTCTTGTTGCAAACGCTGATGATAAGGACGCCAATAGGTGTCAATTCGCTCGGCAACCTCGGTGGCATCTGGTACGGCGCCATCCCGATAAATAGGTGAGTCATCGAAACAGCTACTCGGGCATACTTCGGTATTACTACTGCCGGGATAAAGCGTGGTGTCGTCGGGGGCACGATTCAGGTCCACCACATAACGATGATACAAAGGCCGGATCAAACTGGCCTCCAGGTCTTGGGCGAACTGGTACAGTCGCGCGACATGCCAGTCTGTATCCGGTCGCTGCAAGGCGCGTTTTGTCATGCGCGCTTCTAGATCGCCAGGAATGCGAGTGCCGTCATGCGGCATGCTGATGAAAAGCGGCGTGCGGCCCTGCGAAAATTCATAGAGTTTCATTGTTGGTCACCGGGCTTTTGGTACCACCGTTTTATTACAACCCGAGGGGTATTGCCAGTCGAGCGATGGGGTTGTAAACAAAGACGGTCAAGTTGTGTCAAACTGAGCAGCCTAGTCGCTATCCCGAGAACTGAGAGAATACGATCATGAACACCGGCGATAACAAACGCGTCGATGGCTCACGCACTATTCGTGCGCCCCGTGGGGCGAAATTACAAGCCAAGAGCTGGCTTACAGAAGCGCCGTTGCGCATGCTCATGAACAACCTCGACCCCGAGGTAGCAGAGAAACCGGATGAACTCGTGGTCTACGGCGGTATTGGCCGCGCCGCCCGCAACTGGGAATGTTTTGACAAGATTATAGAAACCCTAAGGGCACTGAATGACGACGAATCGCTGCTAATTCAATCCGGCAAGCCGGTAGGTGTATTCAAGACCCATAGCGATGCCCCACGTGTCTTAATCGCAAACTCCAATTTGGTTCCTCACTGGGCAACCTGGGAACACTTCAACGAGCTCGACAAGAAAGGTCTGATGATGTTTGGTCAAATGACTGCCGGTTCCTGGATCTATATCGGCAGTCAAGGGATCGTACAAGGAACGTACGAGACATTTGTCGCTGCTGGCAAACAGCATTACGACGGCAATCTCAAAGGTCGATGGATACTCACCGGCGGCCTCGGTGGCATGGGCGGCGCTCAGCCGCTGGCGGCAACCATGGCCGGCGCATCAATGCTTGCGGTCGAGTGCGATCCAACGCGCATTCAGAAGCGTTTAGACGCCGGCTACCTGGACCAGATGTCCGGCGACCTGGGCCAAGCACTCGCTATAATCGAAGACGCTTGTAAGCAAGGAAAGGCGATCTCGGTCGGCCTTCTTGGTAACACGGCTGAGGTTTTCCCGGAATTGGTAAGGCGTGGCGTGCGCCCGGATATCGTCACCGACCAGACCAGCGCGCATGACCCGCTGAACGGTTACTTGCCTGCCGGCTGGACCCTGGAACAGGCAGCCACCCTGCGGCAAACGGATCCAGACACCGTGGTCGAAGCCGCTAAGCAATCAATGGCCGTTCAGGTGCGGGCCATGCTGGATTTCCACCGCATGGGCATACCAACCGTAGACTATGGCAACAACATCCGACAAATGGCCTATGAAAAAGGCGTCCGCGATGCCTTCGACTTTCCCGGCTTTGTACCCGCCTACATCCGCCCACTATTTTGTCGTGGTGTGGGTCCGTTTCGCTGGGTGGCATTGTCCGGTGAGGCCGACGACATCTACAAGACCGACGACAAAGTGAAGGCACTGATACCCGATGATGCGCACCTACATAATTGGCTGGACATGGCACGAAGCCGCATTCATTTTCAAGGTCTGCCGGCGCGCATTTGTTGGGTCGGGTTGGGTGACCGGGCGCGCTTAGGACTGGCCTTCAACGACATGGTGGCCAGCGGTGAACTCGAGGCACCGCTGGTCATTGGCCGCGACCATCTCGATTCGGGATCGGTGGCGAGCCCTAATCGCGAAACTGAGGCCATGCGTGATGGTTCGGATGCAGTATCGGATTGGCCTTTCCTAAACGCACTCCTGAATCCCGCCAGCGGTGCCACCTGGGTGAGTTTCCATCACGGCGGTGGCGTCGGCATGGGCTTTGCGCAACATGCCGGTCTCGTAATCGTGTGTGACGGTAGCGAAGCGGCAGCGCGGCGAATAGAGCGCGTTCTCACCAATGACCCGGCAACCGGTGTCATGCGCCACGCCGATGCCGGTTACGAGACTGCCAAGCAGTGTGCCCGCGAACACGGCCTCAATCTGCCGATGTTGGAGGACTAAAGATGCTGGAAAGCCCTTCCCTGACCTTTTTGCATCCTCCGCTCCGCAGGCGGTACTTCCTCGTACCGCTACTCAGCTCGCCTGGCACGAAATGAATTCGCGCAAGGCGCCGAATTGCTTCGCCTATACGTCTCCGCAATTCGGCCGTAAATCCGTTTACCGCGCTAGCAGGACATACTAGCATAACAAAAAGCAACGCCCGAACATTGGACACTGTGATCGCAATTGATGGTCAATCTCTAAGTCTTACGCAATTCCAGACCGTAGTGCGGGACAAGACCACCAGCGAACTTAGCCCCGCCGCCCGGCAACGCGTAGTCGCCGGTCGAGCGGTCGTGGAACGCGTCCTAACCGAAGATAAAGCCGTTTATGGCGTCAACACCGGGTTTGGTCATCTCTCTGATGTCCGCATTGCCGCAGACAAACTGGCCGTATTGCAGGAGCGGTTAATCATCAGTCACTGTGCCGGGGTTGGCGATGCCCTCCCCGATGCCGTCGTACGCGGCATGCTGTTGTTACGCGCAAACACGCTTGCCCGGGGTCATTCCGGCGTACGCCCGGATGTGATCGACTCGTTGCTTGCCTTGCTTAATGCCGATGTCTTACCGCTGGTGCCTAGCCGCGGCTCGGTTGGCGCCAGCGGTGATCTCGCGCCGCTCGCTCACCTCGCGCTGCCACTGCTCGGCAAAGGTCGTGTACGCATCGCTGGCAAGGAACGAACCGCAACCAAAGGACTTCGCAAGGCGGGCATAAAACCGCTGGTGCTACAGCCGAAGGAAGGATTAGCTTTGATAAACGGCACACAGGGTATGACGTCGATTCTGGCTTTGGCGGTAATCGACGGTCACCGACTAACTCGCATCGCGGATCTTGTCTCAGCGATGTCAACCGACGCCCTGCGTGGTACTGACACCGCGTTCGATCAACGCCTGCATGCATTGCGGCCTCACCCAGGCCAACAGGCGAGTGCCGCAAACCTGTGGCAGTTGCTTCAGGGTTCGGATATACGCGAATCGCACCGCCAGAATGACGTCCGGGTGCAGGATCCTTATAGCGTGCGCTGCATTCCGCAGGTCCACGGCGCCGTGCGTGATCTATTGGTTGACGCGGAAACTAAAGTCGCGATCGAGATGAACGCGGTAACCGATAATCCGCTCGTGTTTCCGGAAGACGGCGAGATTCTTTCTGGCGGCAATTTTCACGGTGAACCCATGGCACTGGCCGCCGATATACTCGCTATTGGCTTGTCAGAGTTAGGTGCGATTAGTGAACGACGCATTGAAAAGCTTACCAATGCTGCCTTCTCCGGTCTGCCGCCGTTCTTGATCAAGGATGCCGGCCTAAACTCTGGGTTTATGATGGCGCAGGTGACCGGCGCCGCACTGGCAAGTGAAAACAAAACGCTGTGTCATCCAGCAACCGTTGATTCCATTCCCACGTCGGCCGACAAGGAAGACCATGTTTCCATGGGCATGTGGGCGGCACTGAAGTTGCAGCAAGTTTTGAACAACGCCACCCAGATTCTCGCCATCGAGTTGTTGGCGGCCGCTCAAGGCATCGATCTGTTGCGGCCGCTCAAGTCGAGTCCACCACTCGAGCATCTGCACGCGGCAATACGAAAGCATCTGCCGGTGTGGACGCAAGACCGCGAGACGGCCGCCGACATTGCTGTAGCTCTGCAATTCCTAGCTGAGATAGACCCGATTATCGCCGACCTGCGCTGACGCAAGTCGCTAGCCCGCATTTCTCATCGGGTGTCGTCGCGAGGGCGCGGAGATGGCTGTGGGTGAGCCGGAAAAAGACAACAGTCCGGTGGGCTGTTATCCCGGCGAACGCCCAAGCCAGGAAGGCTTGGGCCGGCCCGCCAAGCGACGCAGGGACAGCGAAGCGCAGGGGCGAAGCGCTGGCGGCAAGGCGCGCGATGGAAAATGCGTGGAGGCGTACTTTACAGTACGTTGAGCACATTTTTCGAGCGCAATGCCGTAGACGTGGGCAGATACGTGGCCGCACGACCACATGGACGTGGGAGGTAGAATCGCGTCGGGAACAGCGATCGAGTAGATAGCTGGTGAGAAATGCGGGCTAACCTAGCAAAGCCAGAATGTTGTCGGCGCTACTGATTTTAAATTCTCCCAGTGACTCCACGTTGACAAATTTAACAACCCCGTCGTCGACCACCATTGCGTACCGCTGCGACCGTATGCCCATACCGATCTCGGTGCGATCGTGTTCAAGACCGATGGCGCGGGTAAAAGTGGCACTGCCATCGGCGAGCATCAAAATTCTGTCGCCGACACCTTGGTCGTTGGCCCATGCGTTCATGACAAAGGCATCGTTAACTGACAAACAGGCGACGGTGTCCACGTTCTTGCTACGAATCGCGTCTGCATTAGCGACGAAACCGGGAAGGTGTTTCGCCGAACATGTCGGCGTATAGGCGCCCGGAACCGCGAATAGTACGACACGTTTGCCGTTGAATATTTCATCGGTTGTAATGGGTTTAATGCCGTCGTTCGTCATATGCCGCAGCGTTATGTTTGGGATCTTGTCACCCACCTTTATCGTCATTCGAACACTCCCTCATGGAATCAGTACGGTTGAACCAGTCGTTTCGCGTGCTTCGAGGGCCCGATGGGCCTCGGCCGCGGCACTTAATGGATAAGTCTGATTGACCTCAATCTTGACGGCACCAGCACCCACCACATCGAAAAGGTCTTGCGCCATGGTGACAAGATCCTCACGTTTGGCAGCGTAAGTCATCAGCGTCGGTCGCGTCAAAAAGAGCGAGCCCTTTTTACTCAACACACCGATGTCAAACGGGGAAACCACACCGGAGGACTGTCCAAAGCTTACCATGCATCCGAATAGCCGCAGACAATCGAGTGAGCGCATGAACGTGTCTTTGCCGACGGAGTCATACACCACAGGCACCCCCTCACCTTGAGTGATATCACGAACACGTTCGACGAAATCTTCTCTCGTGTAGATAATTGGGTGGTCGCAACCATGATCGGCAGCGAGTTTGGCCTTGGCCTCGGAACTCACGGTACCGATGACGGTAGCGCCAAGGTGCTTGGCCCATTGACACGCAATAAGTCCAACACCACCGGCGGCAGCGTGAAACAAAATGGTGTCACCCGGCTTCACATGGTAGCAGCTTCGAAGTAGATAACGGGCGGTCATACCCTTCAGCATCATGGCCGCTGCAGTTTGATCATCGATACTATTAGGTATCGCTATTAACCGGTCCGCTGGTAGCAAACGTTGTTCGACGTAGGCACCCATGTCGCGACCATAGGCCACCCGGTCTCCGACTTTGATATCAGTAACACCCGGCCCGATTGCGTCGACAATACCGGCGGCTTCCATCCCCGGTACAAACGGCATTTGCGGGCTAGGATAGGTTCCCTGGCGAAAGTAAACATCGATAAAATTAAGACCAATCGCCGCGTGTCGAACGCGAATCTCACCTTTTTGCGGCTCCCCAATATCTACGTCTTCCCAACGCAAGACCTCGGGACCACCCAGCTCATGTACACGTATCGCTTTTATCACCGTTTCCTCCTATTTTCCTAGGCCTCCCAAGGCCGCAACCACCTGACCCGTGGCGGCACAATAATACTCTGTATAGCCATTGGAATCGCACATAACCTCCTGATTTCGCTGGCACGCATATTGCAATTTCCCTATTTGACGCACGGGTCACTCTCAAGCAGTACCGGTTCGGTGCCGATATGGGTAGTACGGCTCGACGCGTAAGGGGGTTGCGCGATGAAAGAGCTTACGATCGCTCTGTTAATGTGGATCAGTAGTCATACGCCAATGACGTATGATGGTTCCCATTTTCCTAACGTGGTCACGGTTCCCCACGAGCGCCTTGTTCATATTCTTTACAAGGGTGACCTTCCCCAAGGCCTTGACCCCGAAATTGTTAGTGTCGCTGGTCTGTATAATTTTCGCGATGGCAACATCTATCTACTGGAAGACGAGGACCTAACTACAATCGAGGGCCAGGCTGTGCTGATACACGAGCTTGTGCACTATCTCCAGTACTACCACGGTATCGACAAACAAGTTGAGTGTATGCGTGAGCTCGAACCCGCCGCCTACGCAGCCCAGGCCGGATTCTTGGCTCAACACGATCAAGAAGCACCGTTTAACGACATGCATGTGCTGCTAGTTAGCGCTTGTAAGCAGTGGTAGTCGTATGTTCGTTTCCGAATTGGCATAAGCGAGTGCTTGTGACGCAGGCCAAATCCGCCTAGGATAAATGCCAATAGATCCATTAGTTGGCGAACACGGTGCGCACACTCTTCACCAGTCGGTTATCGCAATCTTGCCACGACCATAATCAAACCCGCCCAGCCCCTCGGGCTCATACCGATGATGACGGCTCACAACCACTAATCGCGGCGGCGGCACTGGTTCCGGTAATAGATCGACCCGGCGGCAGTACTATCCTCTTGACGCAGCGGACCCAACACCTTCATGACCACGCTGGCCAAATCAGCTTTCCAGGTGGGCGCGTCGAACCGGAAGACGAGAGCCCGACTGCAACCGCCTTGCGCGAGACTGAAGAAGAAATCGGTCTTGAGCCGCGTTTCGTGGAGATCGTCGGCTATCTTGACCCTTACAAAACCGGTACCGGTTTTCTCGTCACACCCGTCGTCGGACTGGTATCGATAGGCTTTAGTTTGTCGCCCGACGAATTCGAAGTGGCTGACATATTCGAAGTGCCGCTTGACTATATCCTTGATGCATCTAATCATCGCCGGGAGTCCCGGTATTTCGATGGTATTGAGCGCACATTCGATGTCATTGAATATGAAAATCGATACATCTGGGGGGCAACGGCTGGAATGTTGATTAATTTGTACGAGAAACTTCGCGGTCGGGAGTAGCGAGTTTCGAGTAGCGAGGGATCCACTGCAGATCATCGTTTTTCTCCTAGCTACTAGGTACTCGCCACTCAGCTCCTATCGGGGGAGCGTGGTGCGCCATAGACGCCTGCTTCGCGCAGGCTTGTCGAGGCGGGACGGAACGATAGCAAATCGGTCCGATGGCAGCCTGAGTATTCGGAAACCACACAACGAATTTTCGTGCCCCGGATGCCGAAATAGCTCACACGCTGCGGGAGAATTCCGGAGCGGTTTCAGAAGAAAGGTTTCCGCTCGAAAACACTGGTATGGGTGCCCGCAGCGCGTCAAGCAATGGCTCGACCTCGCCGTCACGGAGACCTTCTACGGCCGCGACGATATTTGTCGCCTGATCCTCTGGAATTCTGCCTCGGGCCAAGGTATGGAACTTGGCGACAAGGTCGGCCCGATCAGGCGGGCAGTCGGGCTCACCCCATGGCAGCGTGACCAAGGTGTCGAAGCTTCCCCGGACCGTATTGACGAAAACCCTCGCCGGCAGCCGAGCCGGAAATTCCGAA
>LXTK01000203.1 GCA_001643475.1 Proteobacteria bacterium SPGG2
TTTTCTTGAGTAACTTGCCTATGTAATGATTCCTAAAATAATCGCGTTTTGTTGACATTAATCATTACAATAACCATCTCATTTAGCCATAAATTTTCCAAAATGGAATCAATTCTTTTTGAAAATTTCCACTCTTCTTAAGTCAAATTCTATCCTAGTATACATAGACAAGTTCACCCTTAACCCTGAACGTAATGTTCACAATTTGACGGAAATTGGTTTGAACTTGGTCTTTTTGTTCCAGTCCTGGACACACAGCAAAACATCCCCGTTCCAGTCGATGGCCAGACAGTAATGGGTGTAGAAGCACGGCTTGGTCGGGTCGATTTCGGGTTGGTCGCCAACATGAATAGTGCCGGCCCGGTTGGTGAGCTTGAGTCCGAATTCGTCCTCCTTGGAATGCCAGCGGTCGCGCAGATCATAGAAATTCTCGTCGMSSCCGGCTTCCTGCAASGTACCGGTGAGCAATTCCACTGGCTCAATGCGGGCTACGAGACCTTCGACGATTTCCTCGACGCCCTGGCCTCGCGAAAACGCAAGGCGATCCGCAAGGAACGCCGCGAATCACTCGCTGACGATGTGTCCATCGAGGCGGTGTCGGGGGGCGACCTGACGGAAGCCCATTGGGACGCCTTCTACCAATTCTACGTGGACACCGGCAACCGCAAGTGGGGACAGCCCTACCTCAACCGGGAATTCTTCTCCGTTCTTGCGCCGGCCAGAAAGCTCCAGCACCTGGCCCATGCGCCGCTGGGTGGCGCCTTCAGCCGCAAACTTTTCCTCAAAGCAAACATCGAATACTTCGAGATCGAGACGGGTGACGTTGAGGCACGAGTCATTGATGGACTCATCGCGCTCGAGCACAAGACCTGGAAAAACGTGGGCTTGGGGGGTGGCTATAACGTCGTCGACCTCGAAGGCGAGGACACAAAAGACAAGGATGAGGCTCGGCTGGAGTACGAAGGACTCTTGGTATATATGAAGGTCTACTTTTGATGCGTGCCAAGCAGGGAGATCGACGCTTGTTTTTCACTTGGAAAGGCTGAGGTCCGAGAAGCACCCGCTACGGCCGGAATAACCCATCTCACGGTCAGCGTGAAACCCTGGTTCGCGTGTCATGCCGAGCTTACCAAGGGCTGATGGCGTTCATCCACGCCTCTTCTGCGCTAAATCCGAACTTTGCCGGGGCCGACGGCGGCGCGAACCTCGCCTCGCTGCTTTCACCGTCTGTGGCCTACCCTCGTTAAGCCATGCCAAGAACAATTGGTACCCCAGCGCGAGAACAACCGCGCCCAAAAAAAGCCCCTGCATTACGCATCTGATCAAGGCCGTCCGTTTTACCCAGGAGCGCGGCAGTTTCTGGAAAAGCCTATGACAGGGCCGGAGACGTTGTGTTTTGGCTGGCCGACGCTCATGGCGTACCTGCGGATCTCGACACATCCCAGGATTTTCGGGCCGCCGCTCTCGGCCGAAAAAGCGGTGGGTAATGTCGAGTCCTTGCTCGATCTACCGCAGGTTCGCGTGCTCTCGGAAGGGGACGGTTTTTGGAGCTGCTACCGGCAAATTTCCGGCACGCGCTTCGAACAACACGTCGAGGCCGTCGACGCCGACGTTGAGGATATCCAGATTCCCATGGAGCAGTGGCCACAGCGCGAGCTGTACCTCGAGACGCCCAACGCGAGCGAAATCGGGGCGCGAGGCCCATGGCGGATTGGCGAGATGCACGTCCTCGATCGCAATCGTGGGGTGCAGCGACAGTTGCAGCGACATCTCACCGCGCAGGCTCACCTGCCTGCCGACGGCCTTAGTGATCCCCGATTGCAAAGGGTCGCGATAGGTGGACAGCTCGAGCGACAACAAGATCACCACCAGCACGGTGATCAGCACGAGCAGCACAACGACCGACCAGCCGATTACCTTAGCTGCGCGCATTTTCCATCCTTTGCACTGTTATATCTGCGTTGGGAGTAAACAGTCGGTCTTGTCTCTATTGTGCGACTGCCCTAAAGTCAGGTTTTGGCCCGCCGGGGAGAATAAAGGATACTATGATAACCGATCATTGCGGTGCCTGCCGTAAGCGGCCGTGTGTCGCGGTCCGCTACGAGCACTTAGTGCTATTAACTCAGTACCAAAACCATGAAAAAAGTAATGCTCGGATTAATACGTGCTTAATCAGCAAGAACTTGTGGCATATTTAGGTACGTACGTATTAATCCGCGAAGGTACGGGAAACTACGTACAGTACGTACGTAGTATGATGTTTTTATATTCTATTACTGAGCAAACGCGTCCTAAGGCTACTTAATTCTTTCGCGGATCGATCGTCTGATATATATTAAGCGTTTCTCTGCGGCCTTAACGAAACATCGCAAATTTAAAACGCCAATAACGATAAGAATTCACAGCATGGCCGAATCAAACCAAACTAGCCAGTCCGTAGCTGAAGGGCGCTGGCGCACGTTGTGGCGTCAACCTAGGGGAGGATCGTATGCGTAAGCAAAGCCTGCGCCGTGTACTCAGCTTTAGTCTCGCGGTGCTCCTGTTCCAATTCAGCCAGAGTGTGCTAGCGGCTGGGCTTTATATTTCCGAGATTGCTTCCCCCGCGAGCGTCGGCACCGCCGGTGTGGCCAATGTGGTGAATAACGTGGAGGCCTCGTCGGCATTCACCAATCCCGCTGGCATGACCTGTCTTGAGGAGAACCAAATGCTGGGCGGACTACAGTTAGCCATTCCCGAAGTCCGTTTTGACTCCTCTATTGCCACGGCTGGTGGCAGTGATGGTGGCAACGCAGGCGAGACGATAGTGATTCCCGGTTTTTTTTGGGTCAAAGAGCTGACCGACCAATGGAAGTTCGGCCTCTCGGTGAATGCACCGCTTGGCGGCGGTCTTGATTACGGGGATGACTTTGTCGGTCGCTATCAGACCACCGATGCGTCGCTGCAAGGAATCGGTATTTCGACGTCGGCAGGGTACAAAATCAATGACAAGACCTCGATCGGCTTTGGCGTTACTGCCCACTATCAAATTTTCGAGATGGGGATCGCCATCAACCGGCCGGGGCCCCTTACTGACGCCAAAGTGGATATCAAGGATGCCACCGATTGGGGCTTTCAGCCGTTCTTCGGGCTGACCCATCATATCAACGACCGTCTGATGCTGGGGTTTGTCTACCGCGGTGAATTCGATATGGACCTGGAAGGGGATCTTAAGTTCACTAACACCGGGCCGTTGTTGAATCTACTATCGTCCAAAGCGGATGAAGCAATATTCGGTCTAGATTATGCGGAGGTCTACAACCTCGGTTTCAAGTACAAATACCGCGACGATCTGACTTTGTTTTTTAGTGTCAACTATGAAACGTGGTCGGA
>LXTK01000065.1 GCA_001643475.1 Proteobacteria bacterium SPGG2
TGGAGCCTTAGTGTTTATTGGCTACCCACGCGACGCTGGTTGAACCCATCGTCATCGTACGAGAGCACATAGCCGCTGCCCTGCAAAGTGGTTTCCAACAGCACCTCACGGCCCCATAGTTGGTAGACATAGGCGAGCGTTTTTTCGGCGTAACCAAGTTCTAGATCGCGCCCATCATGCGCGTGAGTAAGGTAGAGTACTCGATTCTGCTTATAGTCCGCATCCTCGATGCGAATCACCGGAAGCGACCCCATACCGGTGCCCGCGATTAAAGTGTCCTTCACCCGTTGCCAATTCTCCTCATCTGAGACTTGACTGATAACTAGATCGTCGCCCCGTCGTTCATACTCAAACATATCCATTTCACGCATGAGCTCTTCCGTGAGAAATCGACGTAAGAACGACACATCACGGTCAACCTCGCGTACTTCAAAGATCTTCTCAGTACCGCTTTTGTCAGGCTCACCGTATTTTTCGATCTCCTCGGGTGTTGGCTCATCGTAACTGCGGCGGATCTCATGCCAAAGTTTAAACCCCAAATAGTAAGGGTTAATACTGCCGGGATGAGGTCGCACCACCTGATTGTGATGAACCAAGAACTCCATATGCAAGCCCTCGGGTAGATCGAGGCTGTTCATCAGATAGTGGTGCCAATAGCTGGCCCAGCCTTCGTTCATGATCTTGGTCTCGATCTGAGGAATGAAGAACTGTGCCTGTTCGTGGGCAATAGTAAGTAGATCTTTCTGCCACTCACTCAAGTACGGGTTGTGATCACGAATGAATAGCAGAATGTCTTCCTCTGGCTGCAACGGTACCTTCGTCAGATCGGGTGGTACATACTCGATCGGTTTATGAATGCTATGGAATGGATCCGCCTGCGGTTGCGCGGCTATCAGTACTTGCTCCTCTTGCTCTTCACGCGAGAGCTTGCGAATCGCCATGTTGCGTCTACATTGATACGACAGCGCATGTGCAGCATCCAAAATCTCTTCAACCTTGTCCACACCTATTGACGGGTCCTCACTATAGGCCCGAACACGATCCGCACGTACCTTAAAATTACTAATTGCGAGCTCGGGGCGTGTGTCTCGAAATGTAAAGTTGTTTTTGAAAAAGTCGTTGTGCCCATAGACATGTGCGATGGTCAAAATTTGCAAGCACAACGAGTTGCCGTGCATTAAATACGCCAGCGACGGATTGGCGTTTATCACCATCTCATACGGCAATCCACTTACGCCATAGTCGTAAAGCGTCTTTAGTTTTTCGTAGCTTTTTCCGTAGGACCAGTGAGGATAGTGGGCGGGCATCCCAGAATAAGCCATATAGCCCAGCATCTGTTCATGATCGCACACTTCGAATTCTTGGGGAAAGCACGATAGGCCGACTTCTTCGACTCTCTCCCGAATCTTTTCATCCCAGTACTCGAGATCCTTGACCGTCCAGGGCTTACCCATGATTGTTCCTCCGAGGACCGCGCAAAAAGCGCTACGACTCTGTCTTCTCACGCGCGAGGAGTGCCTTGAAACTTGGCCAGATATCCTCTTTGCGCTCTATCAACGTGGCATGAAAGTTAGACATGCTTATTGACTTAAAAAGTTGCAGCATAGAATCTTCGTAGTGGCTTGAGCTCAATGGTTTGATCTCTCCGTACCCGAAAAGGTTGGCGATCTCACATAGCTCTTTTGCCGCCTTTAATGCGGCGTCATTATCGTTAGGAAAATTGTCACCGTCTGAACAGTGAAAAGCATAGATATTCCATAACGTCGGATGGTAGCGGGCCTGAATAATCTCCAAGGTCTTTACATAACCAGAGGAAATGTAAGTCCCACCAGACTCACCTTTGTTGAAAAACTCGTCCTCTGTTACTTCCTTAGCCACCGTGTGATGGCCTACAAACACTACTTTCCCATTGTTATAGCGGGCACGAACGAATTGATAAAGAAGAAAAAAGAAACTACGTGCCAGATACTTCTTGACCGTATCCATGGAACCGGATGTATCCATAATACAGAACACCACGGCGTTGGATTGTGGTTTCATATCCTGGCGCAACCGCCGGAAGGTTATGTCGTTACGGTGAAAAGGAAAGCGTTCTTCTTTCACCTCGAGTGCGACGTTCCGGCTAGAAGCCACCCGGCGACGAATGCGGGCGATCGCGGTTCGACGTCTGTCCATATGGACGTGAATACCGACCCGACGATAGCCCTTGCGCTTACTGGTGCGCTCTGCCAACAGTTCACGTAGTTTCTTACGCTCCATGTCAGGTAACTGGAGATCTTCGAACATGATCTCGACCAGTTCGTCTATAGTCACATCGGTTTCGTAATAATCGACACCCGGCTGATCGCCGCCCGGACCGCCCGCTTGTCCCTTGCCTTGCTCTTGTCCTTGGTCAATTACCTGACCCGGTTGTGAGTCGCCGTTGCCGGTACCAACGCCGGGGGCATTATCCCCATATATAAAGCGATACTCTTTTACCCCACGTATCGGTACTTTAATGATTCGATCTCGGCTTTGCCCAATGATCGACTCTTCGGAGATGATGTCGGAAATATTCTCGCGGATTGCCTGTCGTACCTTGTGCCGATGACGCAGACGATCGCCAGCACTGCGGTCGGACCGCAGTGCATCAGAAGAGGAATAAGGACGGAATATGGTGGTCATGGCCGCGATCGTTACCATCCCATATCAAGGGGCCACCGAGTAAGTTCAGCTTCCCGGGTTTGAAGCCAAAGCCGGACCCGTGACACGCCTAAGTATCAGCCCGCACTTCTCGCCGGGTATCGTAGCGAGGGCACGTAGCTGCCCGTGGATAGAAGGCGCGTGAAGGAAAATGCGCACAGGCGTACTTGATCGTACGTTGAGCCCATTTTCCGAACGCAACGCACTCGGCGCGGGTACTTGCTTCGCTTCGCTGTCCTGCTCTGCTCGCAAGTCCAGGGTTCGCCATCCGTGGCGAACCCGCTTGGCGGGCAGCGCGTCCACTGGACCCGCTGCTTGTTCCGCCTCGCCCGCGGCCGCACGACCACATGGACGTGGGGGGTAGAATCGCGTCGGGAACAGCGATCGAGTAGAGACCTGGTGAGAAATGCGGGCTAATCCTTCCATAGATTGTTCGCCGCGTACCTCAATACCACCTCGGCCGAATACTCATTATAGCCACGCTCGATCAAAGCCTGCAGCAGATCGGTATACTTCTTCGCCTGTTCTTCATCGCGGGTTCGGGCCTTGGTGATCACGCGGCTCATGTCGCGCACCGAACTCATAAGCTTCTTCTCAATCGCTTCTTTCAATGGCTCATAGGACTGATGACTCACTTTGGTACCGCGACGCGTCGCCGCCCACAGATAGGCCATTACTTCCTGACGGAAGCCGTCGGCAGCCGAGCCGATAATGGCGATTTGTTCCTCGACGGATTTCAAGAAACCTTCGTCAGGCTGTAGCTCTTCACCGGTATTGCGGTCCCTGACGCGGGTCTTGTTCACATAGGCCTCAGCGTGATCCAGATAATTCTGGAAAAGCGCGTCGGCCTGCTCCTCAAACGAATACACAAAGGCCTTTGTAATCTCCTTCTCGAGGATTTCGAGATAGGCCTTGTGCAGCGTGTCCTGTAAGAACTCCAGATATTGCTTGCGCGCATCATCCGACAAATCAGCTGCCTTAACCATGTTGATCAAGGCCTCGCGCCCATTGATGGGATTGATTCCTTCCGGGCTGTCTGCCAGTGCATTGTCCAACGCCTTCATAATGAAGCGCGTAGAAATACCAAACATAGCCTCGCGCCGGGCCTCATCTTTAAGCTCGCGGACGTTGATCTTGAGCGTCTTACCTTTCTCGATGACTTCTTTGCCATCGTAGAGACGCAGTTTGGTCATCAGATCGCATTTAGCAGTCGGTTCGAGTCGAGTCAGGATCGCGAACATACTGACGATCTCTAAAGTATGCGGCGCAATGTGCTCACGGAAGTCGGAGTATTGGAGCATCTTCTGGTAAATCTTTACCTCTTCGGATAGCCGGAGATTGTAGGGCACCTTAACCACCACGATGCGATCAAGAATGGCCTCGTTAGTGTGATCACCTCGGAACTTCTGCCATTCGGCTTCATTCGAGTGAGCGGCGACAACCGCATCGATATACACGGTACCGTGACGCCCCGGTGCGGGGATAAACTTTTCCTGGGTCACCGTGATCATGGTATGCAAGTATTCCGCTTCGTTCTTAAATACTTCGATGAACTCCACCATACCGCGGTTACCCACATTGAAAGCGCCGTTGAGATCAAGCACCCGTGGATCGCCCTCGGAATACATGTCCAACTTCGATATATCCTCGGAACCAATGAGTACTGATGTATCTTGATTGTTAGGATCCACCGGCGGCACGATTCCGATTCCGCGTCGCTCGTGCTTGGAGAATGCGACGGTGCAAACGGGAACGTCTTCATAACGCCCTTTGAACTCCTCCTTGAGACGATAACGGCACACCGGACATAGCTGCCCTTCTATGTGAACGTCCAACATCTTCTCGAACTCTTTGCGCAAGTTACGGGGGATAAGGTGCAGTGGTTCTTCCGCCATCGGGCAACCTTCGATCGCGTACACCGGACTGCTTTGCTCGAGTCCTCGCTGCAGGCTCTCCATCAACGAGCTCTTGCCCGCACCGACCGGGCCCATGAGGTATAACACTTGACGACTTTCTTCACCCTGCAGCGCGGCAGAATGAAAGTAACGAGCAATTTGGGCAATCGTGGGTTCGATGCCGAAGAACTCGTCCTTGAAGAAATTATATATTTTGATGGGCTCGTCACCAAAGAATTGCGCCGCCTTTGAATCACCAGCCTCCGTCGTGTCGCTGACACCCTTGTCCATCAACACTTTGTAGAGTCTTGCGTGTGCTAGCTTCGCGATTGTTGGATCTTGCTTAACCCTTTCCAGATACTCGATGAAAGTGCCGCGCCAATCAGTACTAGTCTGTTGCGCCCGGTCTTTCTCAATAATCTCCGCGAACTTTTTTTTACCTTCTGCCATAGCCGTAACCCCCGCTTGCTGGTTGCCGACTGAATAAGTCGTTTAACTAGAATCTAAGATGGAAGACTTCTCCATCTCAATATAGTTCCTTCGATCTTCCATGATTGCTGCATATAACGTGCCAGCAGGGAATTTCCAAGAACCGGGTTGACTTCTGCCTACTTTAGGACAAATGATCCCACACAAGCTGCGAAAAAGGCGGTGAATAGACCCTAACTGACGTTATCGGCAACCTGATACCGCAGCTTAATAGGCGAATAACGTAACCCCCAAGATGCCAAAATCTCGTAGCAGGTCGACTTTGACGCAGCGTGTAGATCCTGGGATCGCAGACGCCTGGATCTTCTAGTTTAAGTCTAATCATCGCAGCCAATAACGCCAATACCCTGCCACCGCAACAAGAATCACATACTATAAGTAATTGTGGGATTAAACGACATGATCACAGCACGCGCAACCGAAGACGCCTGCTGACCAGTCTTTGGGTTCCTCGATACGAAGAAATGCTCAGACAAAGCTATGCGTACGCGGTTTGCCTCTCAAGCATCTTTGGCTTCATCGGTATTCAGCATTTCTTCACAGATTCTACGTCGGCAAGATCGGCACCGGCATCCTCCAGCGTGTTACCCTCGGTGGATTAGGTATCTGGGCGCTGGTCGACTTCATAATGATTGTGACGGGTAATTTCAAAGACAAGCAAGGGCTGGTAATTAAATCCGCTTAAACCAGCCTTGTCGTTATAACGGATCGACGGCGTGGTTTACGGCGTCGTCGCTTTTTGCCATTGTCGGTAGTTAGCGGCATGTGACAAAAGTGCCACCGCTGCCGTTTCGATACGCAAGATCGATTCACTGAGGTTAATCATCTGCCCACCCGCTCTCAGCAAATAGGCTAGTTCGTTTTCGCTAAACCCGCCTTCGGGTCCTACCATCAGCAATAGGCAGCTACTTGCCCTGTCAGCTTTCACGTCTGTGATTTTGACGCCGGTGGACTCCGCCACCCATATATCGCATCCGTTCGTATCCGCGAGTACTTGTGCGGGCGTGGCCAACGAATAAACAATCGGTAGGTGGGGGCGACGGCTTTGCTTACATGCTTCTGCGCAAATACGTTGCCACCGCGCATGGGCCGTGGATCCAGGCCTAACCACACTGCGTTCACATTCAAGCGGCCGAAATGCTGCCATCCCCAGCTGTGTTGTCATATCTAAAAGTATGGCTAGACGTTCACCTTTGGGGAGCGCGCAGGCCAGTTCGATTCTAGGTGTCGGCGCCGGCACAACCTGGCATTCTTCGACCTTAGCCACAATCGTCTTCCCGCGGCGATCAATGTTTTCTATGGTAGCGCGGTCAAGAGTTCCACGACCGTTAAATAGACATAGGCCGTCACCAATCTTAAGTCTGCGCGATCCGGCTACATGACGGGCCTCTGATTCCTGCAAGGTTACGGTATCACCGACCCCGGTGAGTTCTGGGCAATAGAACATCGGATCCGACATATTACCTGCCTATAAGCTAGTCAGACCTTAACGAAATAGACATCGTATCTCACCAGCTTACCCTCGTGACTAGTCGAAGGGGCTGGCTTCAATGGGTCGGCATAACTCGGGCGTTTGACGACAACACGGTTAGCGGCGTATCGCAGACACACCGATAGTAACTCCATGGCATCATCGTCGTTACCCACTAGATCACGTAGGGTTCGAACCGCTTTTTTTGCAAGCGCTGAACGCTTGCGTTTGGGTGGAAACATGGGGTCCAGATAAACAGTGTCGGGAGCAGGGCATATACTCGGCAAGACCTCGCGCGCATCACCGGAAATCACATCTACGCGACCGGCCAGCAAATCGCCCGCCCGCGACAACCCATCTTGTAACAGGGCAACGATGATGGCCGAACGCTCAATTGCGGTTACGCGATAACCCAAGAGCGCTAGCAAAAAGGTATCTTGGCCAATGCCCGCGGTGGCATCAACGACAGTATGGGTGTGAGGGCCGACAGCACGCGCTAGCGGTTGGCGCCGTGAAAGATTAAGTGTCGATCGGCGTCTTTCGAATACGGTTGTGTCGACATAGAGCGGCCGCGTCATACCCCCATGATTCTCGCGCAACTCCAGCCTATTTGGGGTGGCGACTAATAGATACTGGAACGGCTGCGCGGTGTCAGCAGTAACTAGCGACAAATTGAGCCTCTCCGCCAATTTGGAAGCAGTTCGGTCACACCTAGCGTCGAATCCAGTCATCACCGCGACTTTCTTAGGAACGGGCTTGGTCAGCTTAGATTCTGTCCTTGCACTGGGCACGTTGTTGCCGCTTTTCACCATTCGATCATCATACGCTATCATCACAAGTCGACCCTAGAGATGCGCTGAATACTTAAGACCAATGTCAATCAATATAATTCGTCATCTTCAAATTATTCTCATCCTGATAAGCCTACCCCTCAGTGCCATCGTCCGTGCCGACTCGGCTGCGGTGGTCGAAGGCTTGCGGCTGCCCGTGTGGCTAGAGCGCAATGGCATCCGTCACTCGCTGACGCTTGGCATGTCACTTCAACAGCAGGATACGGTTGAGACAAGCCCCGGCGCGCGATTACTAATACAACTAGAGGACGGTAGCTTAGTTAAGCTTGGTGAAAACGCTAGCCTCACACTCGCCGAGCTTGAACCGGCCGCGAGCAGCCAGGGAATTTTTCCAGTCTGTTGAATGTTGTCCGCGGTGCGTTCCGCCTTACCACCGCCAAGCTTGCACGTCAGCGTAAGAGTAATCTGGAGATCAATATTGCCAGTTTGACGTTAGGCGTTCGCGGTACTGACGTTTGGGGCGAGGCAGCGGGCGACAGAGATATCGTCTGCCTCATCGAACGACACATCGAGGTGGCGGACAATGCCAATGACACCACCTTCAAAATGACCCAAGGTCTAACGTTTTACATTGCGCCACACGGCAAACCACCTTTGCCAGTGCAACCGGTGCCTAGCGCGAAATTAGAGGAGTGGTCGCAAGAAACGGATCTCACCGAGGGCATGGGCATCTTGCGGGTTGATGGCGGCTGGACAGTGCATCTATTATCCTTCCCAAAACGCGAAGCAGCCAACGACGCTCGACAAGAACTAAGTAAAGCAGGTTATGCGGCCGTCGTGCGTCAAGCCCTCTCGAACGGGGCCACGTGGTATCGCGTAAGCATACCCGGCTTTGTCAACAAGACCGAGGCGCAAGCATTCCAAGCCAACATAATAGGAAAGTTTGGAATCACTAAGCCCTGGATATCCTGGCGTAAGTCCTAGGCCAGGCGCGATTAGGGGTTAACGCACTTGTAAACCTCAAACTTCTGCTTACCGTCCGTTACGGCTGACATAGCAACAATCGTATCCCCACCCTCGAAGTCTGCGGCAGCGCTATTACGGGCTTGGTATTCAAGATCTCTCTTGACCTTTTTCTCCTTTCGCTTGAAGACAAGTTTCGCTTTGACGGACACCGTCGTCTTCCCTAGTTTTCTGCAACTAGCGACCTCACTGGCCTCCAATACCCGAACCTTTTCGCCTTCAGAGGTCAACTTAACCCACTTAAAGCCCATCACCAGGATCGCGACAACGGGTACCAACACAACAAGACTCTTCTTCATTTCACCCTCCCTTTAATTCCTATTCTGGAAAACTAAATTAATAAGGACCCGAGGCATTATAACCAACTGACTAACGACTTTGGAGATTGGTGATTATTTTGTCTTTTTTAGCTGCTAGAGTAGACATGTGCCAACTTGAGCGTGGCTCATATCTCCGCTTGTGTTCGGTGCATTCAAGGGGATTATTCGCATGCCCGCCGATAATCAATTTTCACTCCTGCAGCAACAGCGTTTTGGGCCGTTTTTTATCACCCAATTTCTAGGGGCCTTCAACGATAACGTATTCAAAAATGCGTTGGTTACGCTTATCGCCTTTCACGGCGCGAGTATCTTATCTGCGAACCCCGATATGCTTATCAATATCAGTGCTGGCATATTTATCGTGCCGTTTTTTATCTTCTCAGCCACGGCCGGGCAACTCGCCGATAAGTATGAAAAATCTCAGCTGATCAGATGGATAAAGCTCCTGGAAGTGGCGATTATGGTATGCGCAGCTGCCGCCTTTTATTTGAACAATCTGGCATTACTGATCGGTCTGTTATTTCTTATGGGGACGCAGTCTACGCTGTTTGCGCCGATTAAGTATGGAATGCTGCCGCAGATTTTGCGTGACCGAGAACTTGTCGGCGGTAACGGGCTTGTGGAGATGGGTACGTTCGTGGCCATTCTGTTAGGGACAATGGTAGGCACAGCAACCATAGGTCAGCCAGGAATTGGTGCCGCGCTGATTGCGATAGTTATCGTCTCGGTAGCCATTGCGGGCTACATCACGAGCTACCGGATCCCGCCGGTGGCGCCGGTAGACAGGAACGTTCGCATAAACTGGAATCCCGTTACCGAGACTTGGCGAATCATCCAATTCGCTCGGCGAAACCGCACTGTATTTCTATCTATCCTTGGTATCTCTTGGTTTTGGTTCTTCGGCTTCGTCTACACCGCGCAACTACCAAGCTACACCAAGTTTACGCTCGGCGGCAATCAGAACGTGCTGATCATATTGATCACCCTTTTCACGGTAGGCATCGGCGTGGGTTCCTTATTATGTGAACGTTTATCCGATGGGCGGGTGGAGCTGGGACTTGTACCTTTCGGTTCTATCGGTCTAACCGTTTTTAGCATTGATTTATTCTTCGCCGCATCGAATCCAATCGGCGACGAACTCATCGGTGCCACCGCGTTTCTACAATCGGCGGCAAGCTGGCGAGTGTTGATCGACGTTATGTTAATCGGTTTGTTCGGCGGCTTCTACATTGTTCCGTTATACGCCCTAGTACAACAACGTAGTGAACCGAGCCATAGATCCCGCATCATCGCCGCAAACAATATCATCAACGCCTTGTTTATGGTGATATCGGCAGTCATGGCCATCGCCCTGCTACGTGCGGGTCTTACAATCCCACAATTATTTCTCGTCACGTCTGCGCTGAACGCATTGGTAGCCATCTATATCTACACGCTGGTACCTGAGTTTCTTATGCGATTCATCGTGTGGATGCTGGTGCACACGGTCTACCGTGTCGATAAACAAGGCTTGGAACGCATACCGGAGGAAGGCCCAGCAGTACTCGTATGTAACCACGTAAGTCTCGCGGACGCGCTTGTCATTGGCGGCTGTGTGCGCCGCCCTGTACGTTTCGTGATGTACTACAAGATTTTCGAACTGCCGGTGTTGAATTTTGTCTTCCGCACCGCCGGCGCCATCCCCATCGCCCCAGCCAAAGAAGACGCCAAGATGCTCGAGCAAGCCTACGAGCGAATCGCCGACGCTCTCGAAGGCGGTGATCTGCTCTGTATATTTCCCGAAGGTCAGATAAGCAAAGATGGTAGGTTGCATCCGTTTCGGCCTGGCATCGAACGTATTCTTAAACACAATCCGGTGCCGGTTGTGCCCATGGCGCTGCGCGGCCTTTGGGGAAGCTTCTTTAGTCGTCGCGGTGGACCGGCGATGCGTAAATGGCCGACACGCTTTTGGTCAAAAATTGCCTTGGTTGTTGGTGCGCCGATGCCCCCAGAAGCAGCAACTGTCGACAGACTCGAGGAACGCGTGCGTGGCTTGCGCGGCGAGATGAGATAGGTATCGCGGGTTATCCTCGTGGGATAGGTCATCCTATGGTGCTCATTTAACTTCAACCAACAGAATCGCACATGATGAACATCGAAAAACTCATTGCGGATGCCGGCAAATCAAAGTTTGCGCTATGGAAGCTCAATTTCGCCTTGTTGCGCGGTATTCCCTTCAATAAACCTCACAACCTCGAAGTCATCGGCATCTCTGGAGACGAAGTAGTCGTAAGATATCCCTACAAAAGATCCAACCTGAATCATATAAAAGGATTACATGCATGCGGCTTGGCGACGGCCGCAGAATACGTGGCCGGTCTAACGCTACTGGCCAAACTGGGTGCATCTAAGTATCGCTTTATCTTGGAATCGCTGGAGATGAAATATCACTATCAGGGAAAGAAGGATGCGATTGCCAAATGCATGGTGGATGAGGGGAGGTTACGCAAAGAAGTGATTGAACCACTAGAGAGCGATGACGCCGCCTACATCAAATGTGAGGCCGAAGTCTACGATGTGGACGGCAACCACTTATCCACTGGGACTTCGACCTGGCAGATAAAAAGATGGGAGAAAGTAAAGACCCAAGTAGGAAATAGTATGAGGCACTGAACTGTGGTGCCGCACCAGAGTTAGCTAGCTTCCCTTTTCTACCAGCACCGGTCGGTCGCGATCGGCCGGCACCATGCAGAGGAATCCAAAGGGCTCGGGGCCATCTGGATTGTGGAATTGGTGCACTTCCCAAGGCGCAATGTAGACAACGTCACCAACAGACACCGCCTCTTGACGATCACCGAGGGTCACCTTGGCCTGACCACGAACCACGACAATAATGTGCTGGTGCGCATGCTTTTCGTGACTCGAAAATCCACCGACCTCGACTTCGAAGTAGCGCAGATGAAATGGTGCAGGTACCTCGTCAGCACCACCTATTAATGAGGTACGCGTAACACCACGCCAACTGCCAGGCTCATCCTTATAGATCTTCTTGATTGTGTCCTGCCACGAGAACCCGTCTTTATACTTGACGACCTTACTCTTGTCAGCCGGTATCAGATCGTTTAGCTTTTCTTGCTTCATTGATCGAAAATAACGAGCACTTTCAGTACTTCACCGCCCCTTTTGGCGGTATCGTAGGCGGTTTGAATTTCATCGATTTTAAATCGATTGGTTATCAACGGCATTACATCCACTGCTCCCGTCCTCAAGAGGTCATAGGCACGCCGCGTGTCCTGCGGGCCACACGAGTACGACGGCACCAAGCTCACTTCACGAAAGTACAAATCATCGAAATCGAGCGCAGTCGGTGAGCCGGTTGGCGTCGCCGTAAACAATACAACGGTGCCGCCATTTCGTACATAGGCCAACGACTGCACGATAACCGTGGGATTTCCAGGCCCGACGATTACATAGTCAGCGCCCTCAAAATCATCTGCCCTCGCCCTATCCGCCAACTGCTCCGGGGTAAAGACCTTGTCCGCCCCGAATCGTCGCGCGTATTCCTGTCGCACTGGATCGGGTTCAACTGCCCACAGCAGCTTAGTACCCGCTGCTTTGGCCGCGGCCAGGTTCAACAGACCCATGACCCCACAACCAACGATAATGCCATGATCGCGCGGACAAGACCCAAGGCGCGCTATCGCCTTGACCGAGCAAGCAAGTGGCTCGATAAATGCGCCGACCTCGGGCGTCAGATCATCGATCGGAAAGGAATCGCGTTGCGCATTGACAGACGGCACACGAATGTATTCAGCCATACCACCCGGGTCCAGTTTGCTCTTGCGCCAAGTAACGCAGTGCACCGCATCACCAGCGCGACAGTAACGACATTCCATGCAGGGTGCGTGATGATGAACAAAAACTAACTGACCGGGTTTGACGTGATTTAGATCGGACCCGACTTCCTCAGCATAACCCACCACTTCATGTCCCAGCACGGTGTTTACTTTGCGCTCCATGTACCACTCCATGAGGTCGCCGGAGCAAATACCGCAGGCAGCCGTTTTCAGCAGTAGTTCACTGTCAGACTGCAGCACCGGTTTCGGTACTTGTTGTACCTCGAATTCCTTAGGCCCTCGAATTAGCGCCTGCAACATCACTTTGTGCTTCTCAACCTTGCTTCAAACGGTTACATCCATGGATCTATAGCATACTTGATGCCTTGGCCGGCCTCCATCTGCTTGAGGGCGGACTCAAGGTCATCCAATCCCATTTCGCCACTGATCAGATCATCGACCCTGACTTCACTATTCTCAAGTAGCCTTGCCGCCTTGCGCACATCAGGCGGGCCGAAGTGAAAGCTGCCCAGTACGCGGGTTTCTTGGTAGTGCAATTGGAACGTATCAATCTCAAGGACGGTCCCCTGGGGTAAACCACCGAAGAAGAGCACCTGGCCGCCAGCATCCACGGTGCCTAACGCTGCGTGCCATCCGTCAATCTGTCCGGTGCATTCGATGACGCAATCGACACCCCTATCACCTTCAAGTTGGTCTTTGAGCGATATCTCTTCGACATCGAGCACCTGCTCAAGGCCGTAACCACGGGCAATCGCCAGGCGTTGTCGGTTACGCCCACCAGCCACAATCGCGGCGTGTGTGTAGTGCGGCAACAACTGACAGAAAAGCAACCCCATGGCCCCCAGGCCTAACACCAGTACCCGATCAACCCCTTGCCAATCGATACGTTCAAGCGCATGCACCACACAGCTCACGGGTTCGAGAAATGCTGCCCGCTGTGCTGGCATGTCCGGTGGGCGCCCCAATAGGTTTTGCCGCACCACCCTCGCGGGTAGACGCAGATACTCGGCAAACGCCCCGAATGCCATATCGGTCTGCAGTTCTGGACACAGGCTGTAACGTTGCTTCTGACATTGGCGGCACTGCCCGCAGGGGCCACTTTGCACGCCCCAAACGGGCATGCCTATTTCGAAACCCTTTACTTCTTGGCCAACCGCGGCCACCTCACCGGCATATTGGTGGCCGAACGGGCCGGGCATGGGGATAAGCGGGTGCCCGCGCCGATACGCCTTGAGATCCGTGCCACAAGTGAGTGCGCGCTCGATTCGCACAAGCAATTCACCGGACTCAAGTTTAGGATCCGGGACGTCACGGATTTCGATCTTCCTGGGTTCGACTAGATAAGCAGAGCGCATAACAATAACCATAGCGATAAGGCGCCGACGGTCACGCCCAGTGTAAATGATTCCTTCGGCATGTGCCTTTGAGCTATGTTAGCGTACCCGACCCAACTTGGAACGCAACAGGTAGCAGTCTCAATGAAATATCGCCGACTCGGACGTACCGACCTTGAAGTGAGTGTCATTTGCCTTGGCAGCATGACCTGGGGTGAACAAAACACGGAAACGGAGGGTCATGAACAACTCGACATGGCGCTCGATGCCGGCGTGAACTTTATCGATACGGCCGAGATGTATTCGTTCCCAGCGAGAGCGGAGACCACCGGCGCCAGTGAGCGATGCGTCGGTAGTTGGCTCAAGCGGCGTCAGGTTAGAGACCGGGTCGTGATCACCACCAAGGTAACTGGCCGCGACTTCTGGCTACCCCACATAAGAGGTGGTAAAACGCGCTTGGACCGCAAAAACATCGAGCAGGCGATCGACGGCAGCCTGCAACGCCTACAAACCGATACCATCGATCTCTATCAACTGCACTGGCCTGACCGCAAGACCAACTTCTTCGGCAAGCTCGGCTATGAACACGATGAAGATGATGTAGCGATACCTATCACCGAAACGCTGCAGGTGCTCGGCGATCTCGTGACGGCCGGCAAGGTTCGCCACATAGGTCTGTCAAACGAAACCCCGTGGGGTATTATGAGTTTCATAAAATGCACCGACGAGCTTGGCTCGCCTCGCGTGGTCAGCGTGCAGAATCCCTATAGCCTGCTATGCCGAACGTTTGAGATCGGTAATGCGGAGATTGCCCATCGCGAAGACGTGGGTTTGTTGGCCTACTCGCCACTTGGCTTCGGCGTTCTTAGCGGAAAGTATTTGCATGGTGCCCAACCATCCGACGCGCGCCTGACCTTATATCCGCAATACTCGCGCTATGCCAATGACAACGCGATCCGCGCTACCGAATCTTATGTAGCGCTGGCAAAAGAACACGGCCTAGACCCAGCACAAATGGCGTTGGCCTACTGCAACAGCCGGTCATTTCTGACGAGCACCATCATCACTGCCACCACACTCGAACAGTTGCGCACCGATATCGACAGCGTCGATCTCGATCTTTCGGCTGAAGTACTAGAAGGCATCGAGGCTATACACAACAATTATCCAAATCCAGCGCCGTAACCCCTCCCCGACCGGCAACTGCTCCTCGACCGCTGTTCCCGACGCGGTTCTACCTCCTCCATCCATGGAGTCGTGCGTTGCTCTCGGTTGCTGCTCCTGGCGCAACTCTATCTCCTCCTTCCATGGAGTCGTAACTTCCTACGTCTGACCTCCGGGGATGGAGGAAATGCAAAAGAGTCGCAGCTTGCTACAGTGTAAAGCGGCGCGTACGATACTTTCGCTGAGTAATCACGTAAAAGGAGGAGAGGAACAATGGCAAAGTCTTTTATGCAAATGGCCGAAGAGGCGATGGCCGAGGTTGAGGGAGTCGGTCCTCTTGAGGTTCAGCAACGATTGGAACACGACCCGGACGCTTTGGTGGTGGATGTCCGAGACGCGGCGGACGTTCCGTCCACCGGCCTGGCGGCCCGCGGAGTCAACATCTCGCTCGGCATGCTGCCGGTCAAGGCGGACCTAGAGCTGCCAGAAGAGTGGCGTGATTCCCGGCTTCAAGATCGCTCACGCCACATTATCACCACCTGCCAAACGGGGGAAAATGCCGCCAGAGGCGCCAAGCTTCTTAAAGAAATGGGCTTCACAAATGCCTCCTACATGAAAGGGGGTATGGAAGCCTGGAAAGCCGCTGGCCTTCCGACCGAGTAGCCCTGACTGGCAGAATTTGTTCAAAGACCTTCTCCCTCCCCGCTAGTCGGGGAGGGCTGGGGAGGGGCCTTCGGTACGACCCTTGGCCTTCCATCATCACCAATCGCGACATAGGTAAATGTCGCCTCCGTGACCTTTACATATTCTGTGGCAGCGCGCCGCTCTGCATAGACATCGGTCTTGATCGTAATAGACGTTCTACCCACGCGGGTGACCGCGGCATAACAACTCACGACATCGCCAACGAATACCGGCTTTTTGAACTCCAGCGCATTGACGGCCACCGTAACCACCCTACCCTGGGCTCGGCGGGCGRCRSCAATGCCGCCGGCGWCGGCGTCGAGATCGAGCGCGGCCGCGACACCGGCGCGCCGCCCGAAACGCTCCCGTTCCCGCCGACGCAAGGCTGAACCGGGGCGCGCGCTCGGCGCCCGCCGGCATCTCGCGATTGACCGCCTTTGGGACTCCTGTGGAGTGACTCCCTAAAAGTGGTCCAGGTTTGTTGAGAGATTTGGTGCATTCTGACCCTTAGAAAAGGAGGACGGAATGAGCCGCAAACGTTACACCCCGGAACAGTCGAAGCGATCGCCATCCATCGGTCTCTCGCGTCCGGTGGCCGAATTTTGGAAAATCAACGGTGGATTCCCTGATCCAGGGCGTACCCGGGGAGGATGAGATGAAGACACGCGCAGCCATCGCGTTGGAGGTCGGCAAGCCGCTGGTCATCGAGGAAGTCGACCTCGAAGGGCCGAAGGCCGGCGAGGTTCTGGTCGAGATCAAGGCGACCGGCATCTGCCACACCGATGCCTTCACCTTGTCGGGCGATGATCCGGAAGGGACGTTCCCGGCGATCCTCGGCCATGAGGGGGCGGGCGTCGTCCTCGAGGTCGGCGACGGCGTCGCCTCGGTCGCGCCGGGGGATCACGTGATCCCGCTCTATACGCCCGAATGCCGGCAATGCGAGTTCTGCCTGAACCCGAAGACGAACCTCTGCCAAGCCATTCGCGCCACCCAGGGCAAAGGCGTGATGCCCGACGGGACCTCCCGCYTCTCCCTCGATGGCCGAGGAGTGGACAAACACGTCCTCCCCCGTCGTCCGTTTGATGAACCCGTAGCCCTTGTCGGCGCTAAACCACTTCACGGTTCCTTGTACTTTTGTTCCTTCGCTCAACTGTGTACTCCTTGAAAATGGATTCTGCGTCCCGTCTCGTACCGCCTCTGCACCGGCAAACAAAAAGGCCTCCGGTCGATTCGACCCGGCAGCCTCTCAATCCCGTGCTTTCCCGAGGATGGGTTTGAACCCGTCAACTGCGACTACAAGAACAACAAACGCAAGGCTATCCTAGCGCAAACCCATCTGACTGCATACCCTGAAATGGGGTGGCCCCACCCGCAGGCAAGTCAACGCGGGGTGGCACAATCACGGTAGGCTATCCATCAAGAACTCTTCCCAACCCATTCTTTCGTGCTAGGATGTTCTCCATACACATCAAGAGAGGCGCGAGGGAACTGGCCCTACGACCGCCCGGCAACCTGGTTTAGCCGCCAAGGTGCCAACGCCAGCCCGGAGACGGGGACGATGAGGCTCAAGTTGAGCAAGCAAAGGTGCCCACCATTCGTGGTTTAACCTCACACAACGCACCCTACGACATCGACTTCAGCAGGCTGCGTATCTGTTCGAGCTGTTTTGAGATTCACGGCCCTTGGCAGGACATCAATCTGCGTGTGCAGGGTGAACTCGAATGGCCTTACCAAGGGTGTGCCTGCGAGCAAAAACTTCTGATGCAAGACGAGAGGAAATGGCCGGGCTTCGATTTCAATACGGTTGTCGAACTATGCAAGTGTTGTGGGGCGGAGCTTTTGAATAGCGGCTCACGGTGGTCGGTCTGGTTCTGTGACGTCTGCAAGCAGAGGGTGCGGATTCTTCATGGGAAGTACCAGCGGTACATTGTCCCAGTTGGGCGTCACTCTATGATGGGCGGCTTTGGCCTCAGTGAAGAAGCCCTGCACCAAAAGGCAGAGAGAGAGTACTTTGTGATTAAGTGGAGGA
>LXTK01000017.1 GCA_001643475.1 Proteobacteria bacterium SPGG2
CCGCGGCAACTTCCATACCGGCCATACGGGCTCCGTAGGCACTTCCCCCGCCGCCACAGAAGAGATCCAGCCCCCTGATCATCGACGGTCCTATTGCTAACCAAACGACGCAGCTGACATTACCAGGTTCTGCGGGTGTCGGCCAAGTGCTAACATTGAAATCTGGTTGTGGACCGATATTCCAGACCAGCAGATCAACGCCGTCAACGCCAAGCTACAGAGAGGAGCTTTTGCCATTGGCCGACGTTTTGACAGCGGAGCAGCGCAGCTACTGCATGTCCCAAATCAGAGGACGGGATACTAAACCGGAGGTATCTCTAAGGAAGGCACTGTGGGCGAGGGGGCTCAGATATCGTCTGAATAATAAACTTCCTGGCAAGCCGGACATTGTGTTTCCGCGGTTGAAGGCGATCATATTCGTAGACGGCTGCTTCTGGCACGGCTGTCCGATCCATAGTACCCGCCCCGCGACAAACGTTAAGTTCTGGCGAAAGAAAATTGAATCCAACATACGCCGCGACCAAGAAGTTAACCAACGGCTCAATGAATTGGGCTGGTCGGTAATGCGAATTTGGGAGCACGAAATCAAGGACAATCTCGATGACGTTGTAAAACGAATTTCAGACGGCACTACTAACAGAAAACAAGCAGAACCTCCGGGCAGGTGAACTCTTCATTACGCCACCAAAAACGCACATTCATTGGATTGTTACCGCGCAGCCACGGGATCTTCCGGCTGCGGGCGGGGCTGTCAATTCCTGAAGTCCATGGCTGGCAGCGTGTGGGAAAGACTGGCGTCCCCAGGGGGACTCGAACCCCCGTTTTCGGCGTGAGAGGAAGATAACATGCACTTCCAGGAACATCCATGGACACCGCAGATGACTGTAATATCAGACTGTTAGTCATCCAAGGTTCACCCTTGTTTCCGGAGGTGCCGCTACATATATTAGGGAAAAGTTGGGGACGTTTCAAGGGAGAGCACCCTTATGGCCCGCACCATCAGAGACACGAACCTCGAAACACGAACAGCCCGCAAGCGCCTCCCGGCGCGGCGCAAGCCTAACTGGCGCAAGATCGACCAGGGCTGCCATGTCGGCTATTACAAGGGCAAGCGGAGCGGCACCTGGATCGCCCGTTTCTTCCTCGGCGATGGCCGATACGCGGAGACTTCCCTCGGTCTTGCGGATAACGTTCAGGACGCGGACGGAGTTGGGGTCCTGTCCTTCAGTCAGGCGCAGGCGAAAGCGCGAGAGTGGTTCTCGGAGCAAGCTCGAAAGAAGGCGGGCCTTGAGCCGGCCCACCCTTACAGCGTGGCGGACGCAATGCGGGACTATCTGGCCTGGTATGAAATTCACAGGATGGACATCCTTAATGCGCGCAACCGGTCCAACTCGTTCATCGTCCCTGCCCTTGGCCAGCGAGAAGCGGCCAAGCTGACGCCCAAGGAAATCAGGGCTTGGCATGAGAGCCTGGCAAATACGGCCCCGAGGCTGCGGACAGCACGAGGCAAAGCGCAACAGTACCGGGAAGCCTCGGACGATCCCGAGTACCAGCGCCGGAGGCGTGCCACCGCGAACAAGACGCTGACGCTGCTCAAGGCCGCCCTCAACCAAGCTTGGCGGGAGGGCAACGTACCCAGCGACGACGCGTGGCGCCGCGTCAAGCCCTTCGCCAAGGTCGATGCGCCCAAGGTCCGGTATCTGACCGACGCGGAGATCACGCGACTGGTCAACGCCTGCGAGCCCGATTTCCGCCTACTCGTGTGCGCGGCCTTGCTAACCGGCTGCCGCTATGGGGAGCTTGCGGCCATGTGCTGCGCGGACTTCAACCCGGATACGGGCATGGCCTACGTGCGTYCCGGAAAAGGCGGCWYGGCGGGCGGGAAACAGCCTTGGCGTCCGGAAATGGCTGGGTTGGGACCTCTCCGGACCGCTTGGGGGCCGTAGACTTGGGTGCCAATCGCCTCAGGATTTGCCCGCAGATTTGCAGGTGGGCTGAAAGGAAAGCCCCCGGCGACCCAAGAAACCAGGGAGGTGATGAATACGCTCACAACGTCATTTGTCAAGCGGCTGCGGGACCGCGATGACGCGCCGCGCACGCCGCGCCCGATCGCCTATATCTCGAAGCTGAACATGTCGGTGTTCGAGACCCCGCGCGGCGACCGCTTGGCCGCCGCTCTCGACGCCGGTGACGGCGTAGTCGCGGCGCAAAAACTCGGCCACGCCCTCGCGGCGTTGCACGAGACGCCGCTGGTGCTGGGAAAATCCCGATCAGTCGAGGACGAGCTGGCGGCGACGGCCGAATCGTTCGCCGAGCTGTCGATGGCGCACCCCGACATCGCGGCCGAGGCGGACTCGCTCTTGTCGGCGGTGGCGAAGGCCTCCCGCGTTGCGCCCAAGCGGCTTACGCCCGAAGCTGAGATACATGCATGTGAGCTACCTTGGCCCGGTAACGTGCGTCAGCTCGAAAACACCTGCCGCTGGCTAACCGTCATGTCACCGGCTCAGACCATCCGTCTCGATGACCTGCCGACCGAACTGTATCAGCGAGAAGACGGAGGTCAGGAGGCTAGCGACTGGGAAAAGAGCCTGCGCGATATCGCACGACAATCACTGGCGCGTGGCGAGTCAGGAATTTTCAAGGATTTAAACAGTCGGTTCGAGCGCATACTTATCGAGGCTGCACTCAAACATACAAGCGGCAGAAAACAAGACGCAGCACAAAGACTGGGACTTGGGAGAAACACCCTGACTCGCAAACTCAAGGAGCTTGGGATGTCGGATGCACGCTAGTTTGTCGTAGACTGGCTACGCCATTCCTGTATATGCACATCGTTGCGTCTCTGCGTCAACCGTTTGATGTGCGCGAGGCATCGCTAAACATCAACTATACTAAGGCTATCGTCTTTACGTTACATCAGCAGACGTGCGCTATCCGTCATCACGATTACCATGTCCAAAATCGTTGTTGTCTTACTCATCGCTAGCACTGTATGGGGTATCCTGATCTGCAGCCACCTAGTGCACGACAAGAATCGGAGGCTGGCTGCCTGGAGTGATATCGACGTTCAACTCAAACGCCGCTATGATTTGATTCCTAAACTGGTCGACGCTGTCAAACAATACGCAAATTACGAACACACGACCGTCGCGGCGATCACTAGATTGCGAGTAGAAAGCGAACCGTCTGCGAGCATCAGTGAGCGTGGTCGGCTCAACACCGACCTAAGTTTCATCCTCGGGGAGTGGTGGCGATGGATCCTCCGGTGGCGGCTGGTAAAGCGACTCGCCTGATGACACTTGCAGACAACGAAACCCGCGATCGCTTTCGGCACTTTCTAACCATCCCTACGCGTTGGATGGACAATGATGTCTATGGTCACGTCAACAACGTCACCTATTACTCTTACTTCGACACGGTGATTAATCAGTATCTGGTAAGCGAGGGTGGTCTTGATATTAACCAAGGGGAAGTGATTGGGATTGCGGCCGAAAGTCTATGTCGCTTCCAACGTGCATTCACCTTTCCCGAGGTGGTACAGGCCGGCCTTAGAGTTAGTCACATAGGAAACTCCAGCGTGCGCTATGAGATTGGTCTATTCCACGAAGGCGAACATGACGCGGCGGCAGCGGGCTATTTCGTGCATGTGTTTGTGGACCGCAGTTCGCGCACGCCGGTGGCCATACCGGCTGCAATTCGCGCTGCCCTAACACCCTTATCTATCGCGGATTAAACGCTAGACGTTAGGCCGAACCATCCACCCCATTTAGCCCTTTATAACTGTCTTAATTTCAATATCTTAGAGTCGATCCCTAAGTATGTTCACAGCGCCGATTCTTACGCCCCGCGACGGCTGGGAGACATTGGCCGGCAGCCCGTTTTGTTCTATCTCTACAAACCTTATGTCACACCCTTCCGATCTTTCAGTTACAACATGGCGACTGGTCAGGCATTGTACTCCGGCCCTTAATCACCGCTGTACTTACTCCGACACCATAAGCTCACTGTCACATGATCTCTCAGTGCTTGCGATACCGACACGGTTGGCGTAGTTAAGCGCCTATCTTCTTATAGCGGTTCCGCATACGATGCGTGGTCCGTGAACAATGCAGCCATTCTCACTATTGCCGGCGCTTACAACCTAGTGCTCGGCCTATTTCACTTGGCCTTTTGGAAGCTGTTCCAGTGGAAGCAGGATCTGGCTACCTTCACCCGCTTGAATCAGGCAGTTGTACAGATCCTAAATCTTTGCCTAACATTCATTTTTTTATTGTTCGCCTACATCTCGTTTTTCCATGCCAGCGAGCTATTACATTCTAAGCTCGGTCGATCGCTGTTAGCGCTAACGCGATATTTTGGTTCTTGCGCACCATCGAGCAGATCATATTCTTCGGGCTTAGACCCAAGGCTTCGATTGCATTTTTAATCCTGTTTCTGATAGGCACAGGTCTGTATTCGATCCCCTTGGCCGATCAGCTGTTGCAGCGCTGACGTCGCTGTTTCTAAGGTGTATGCTGGACTACTAAGCGCCACCTTTAGGCCATCACATTAATTTGTGAATGACACGACTAGAAGAAATACACTCGTTTTGGTTCGGTGAGATGGATGCTGACGGCTTAGCGAAGGAAGAGTGGGCCGAGCGTTGGTTTCGAGCAAGTGCTAAGACCGATGAATTAATTCGCGAGTACTTTGAATCAGACCTGCAAAAGGCAATCCAAGAACAATTCCCGTCGTGGCAACAGCATCCGCGAGGGCGACTGGCATTGATGGTGTTGCTCGATCAATTCTCACGCAATATCTACCGCGGCACAGCGCAAGCTTTCGCGCAGGATGAGCTGGCGCTATCGCTGTGCTCACAGGGCATTGACATCGGCCATGACCTCGCGTTGCGATCGAACGAACATTCTATTACTTGCCGATGGAGCACCCGGAAAGCTTGGAGATACAAGATAAATGTGTTCAACACTACGAGCAGCTGGTAGCATCAGTGCCTTCGGCAACAGCGAAGAAACTTCAGCCTTCGCTTGATTACGCCATTAGCCACCGAGATATCATCGCCCGCTTCGGCCGCTTCCCCCATCGAAACAAGCTGCTGGGACGCACGTCGACAGCAGCAGAGCGTGAGTATTTGTCCCAGGGCGGGGCTACCTTCGGACAAAAGTAGTCAATAGCTATAACTTTATACCCGCAGTGACCCGCAATCCGTGAATACAGTTGCAGCGCTTGAACGATTCGATATCGACGAGATTTTGCGGCAATTAGCCTCAGTCGGTGCGGCGTCCGTGCCGTTTCTAAACAAAAACCTCAGGACTTCGTTGCTCGAGGAGGCAGTGGGTTACGCCTACAAGCGTGAGGAGGAAATTGTAGGTAGTGGCGATCGAACCGTAAGACAACAGGTGGGTTCGTTCGAGGATTTTACCGATAGCAGCGAGTTTGTCCGGGTGAGAGCTTGTTTTGAGGATCTCGTATCTAGCGCCTTGGCGACCTTGCCTAGGTATCCATTTGCCACACCTTTTCGACTAAACTCGATGATACTCAATAGATATGAAGCGGGATCCTTGGGGATCACACCCCATAGGGATCTCGCACGCTACATAAATTTAATTGGCATCGTCGTAATCGGCGGGAACGGCCGATTCCAAGTATGCTCGGACCGAAGCGGTGAACATGCCAGCGAGATTATGGCCCCACCCGGTCACGCCATTCTGATGCGGGCGCTGGGGTTTCCCGGCGCAGCCGACAGACCATTTCATTGCGTCCGCGATATTCGGGAACCGAGATACACGTTGGTGCTACGACAGCGACGCCCATAGGGCCTTGTAACCCCCATAAACCGTAGGTTATTACCGGGTTCGTCGCGCGCGGGAATCCAGCTGGCAGCAGCACGCGCTGTCAGCGCTGAGCGGCCTTCTGTCCGAATGCGACCGTCATACGCCGGGGAGCGTCTGGACATAAGCGGCTTATAGTCTAATTTTAGAGGGCCTAACCTAAAACGGTTGTTGGTCGCCTCCTGAACGGGAGGAGCTTTTGAAACGAACACCGCGCAAACACGGCACACGGAAGCGCCCGACGAGATCGTCGGCAGCGATATGAAGGCAGGGCCGGGTTTAGACACTAGGAAGTGGTACCCCTACCGCAATTTACGAGGATCAAGACGGATCCGCTAAATCCTGAATGGAAGCAGAATTGAGGGTGCGAAAGCACGCTCAAAAAGCCGTTACAAGGAAAGAACGGCTAAGTCGGACGCACTTGCGTGCGCCCCATCCTGGATGCGCACACGGATTCGTGCGCATCCACTCATTTTCCCAGTCGCCGATCACTACTTGACCCGGCGCCTGAAGCCACCGCGCTAATCGTACGCCATCGCGCGCCGGCGTTTTCGATTGCTGTTGAGAAGACCCGGAGTTCTGCAATGTCGCCCACAAAGTCTGTATCTAAACATACCGCTAAATGGCGGGCCACTACCTGTCTTTCACTTACCTTACTACTGGGCATCAGCGCTACATGTTCTATGAGCACCGAGCGCATTGTGCCCGCGCTTCAAAAGGCGATCGCCAAACCGTCAGACGAATACGTGCTTACCGCCGCGCCTGACAGGTCTACCACAATTGCACACCAGACTTACGGGCCTATCGTCGACTATCTGTCACAAGTTACGGGTAAACGGATCGTCTACCGGCACTCGCCGGACTGGCGTACCTATCAACAAGCAATGCAACAGGGCGAGTACGATCTCGCATTTGACGGTTCACATTTCGTTAGCTGGCGCATCTCGAGGCTGGAGCATGAGCCGTTGGTGAAGGCCGCACAGGAAGACATCTTTGTGGTGCTCGCATCGAAGCGCGATCATCACCTCAATTCGCTGCAGGACCTGGCGGGACGATCTGTGTGTGGTCACGCTCCGCCGCACTACACGACACTACGGGTGTATCACGAGTTCGGCAACCCGGCACGCCAACCGGTATTAATACGCGAGCGGAGCTGGCAAGCCATTTACCAAGCCATGATCACTGGCAAGTGCGATGGCGCCATAATGTCACTCGAAGGGTATCACCAAGTTGATCCCGATGGCCGACATGCCCGGATAGTCTTTAAGAGCAAAGCAATACCCGGGAAAACATTAACAGCGGGGCCACACCTGTCTCCAGAAGATAAAGCAGCTATCACGCGCGCATTGTTATCGCCTGAAGGACGTAAAGTTACGAAAAGACTACGTCAGCAACTTGGCATAACAAAAATTACGCGAGCGACAAAGTCCGAGTACGCAGGGCTAGACACGATTCTTCACGGTGTGTGGGGTTTCCATATCTAAAAAGTCGACCGTAAGCGGTATTTCGCTTTACTTATTGCTCTCGGTCGCGGATGCGCACTAGCTTGCCAATCGTCAAACCTTGCACGGTAATTGAAAACACCACGACCGTCTAGGTCACAGCCACGATGACATCGCCCTCTGGTCCTGGTGGCAAGGAGAGTGCGAGCGCAACTGAAATCTCTCCTCGCAGACCACCCCACGTTAGTATCTTGATGGCATTAGGTGCAAACGTTCGCGCAACCGCGTAAGCCCGATAGGAACACCTACGTTGGTAAACCGCGCGAACAAGACAATCGGGGCCATCAGTAGTCCAACCAATAGATACTGTTGAGTAAACGCAAGAACACGGCGCGCCGAACAGCAGACAAAACAAAAATGGCAGCTCGAGTCCAATCGCCTGCAATAACCACCAGGTGGCGCCACCGACTATTACTGTCGATGCGATCATGCCGGCCGATGCAAGCGTCCCGATCACCTACTTCTGCTCCGCCAAGTCATTCATATTCACATGCAATGCACCGGCAAACAGCAGAAAACTCAACATCCCGTGCATCAGTGTCTTGTTGAAATGAACGCCGGCCAGGGGATCACGTGCGTAGTGCTCAATCCTGATATCGATGGCACCTAAGCCGAGTAGAACGAGCGAGAGAACGAGTGCGATCAGCATGACGCCGATGGTTGTAGGCAGGCGCAGGTAGCGATGATTGACGTAGTTGAGCAGCGCTGAAAGCGTCAATAGTATCGCTATGAGGTTAAGTAATCCCATGATGTAAACCTAGACAGTCGACACGCCGTTCCAAATCGGTACCCTTTGAGATCGAGCTGGTTATCGGGGTTCTGCTGAGACGGCTGACAAACCTCGCGCTAACCGAGGTAAGTCTCCGTTCAAGCCCGCTGCTCGGCGCATGAACATATTCTTGACAGGCTGAATCGAATCGGTGACATCGAGACCAAGATTGCGCACCCGCGCCACCGCCTCCATGGAATTGCCGAATAGGCGCTTTAAGCCATCGGTGACTGCGAGCATGGCCAGATTGTCGCCTTTACGCCAACGCTCATAACGGCGCAGCATTCGAAGCGAGCCGATGTCGCGCCCAGCGCCGTCGGCATCAAGCAATACCTCGGCCAGCACCGCAGCGTCCAACAGTCCTAGGTTGACGCCCTGTCCCGCCAACGGGTGCACGGTGTGGGCAGCATCACCGATCAGCGCAATTCTTGAGTCTACGTAACGCTTGGCATGCGCGCGTTGTAAGGGAAAAGCGGCACGCGCACTTGTCGCCCCAACGGCGCCGAGTCTATCGCCGAAGGCAGTAGCCAGGGCCTCGAGAAACTGGGCGTCGTCGTGGGCAAGCAAGATATCAGCTTGCTCCGAGTCCGCTGACCAAACAATTGAGCATCGTCCATCAGCCAGCGGCAAAAATGCCAGCGGGCCGGTCGAGAGAAACCGTTGCCAGGCTGTATTCTTGTGGGATTTTTCGGTGGTCACGGTGGCAACGATAGCCTGTTGTGCGTAACCCCAAACGGTGAGGTCGATGCCAGCCTGTTGCCGTACTCGTGACCGCGGGCCATCAGCACCAATCACAACGCTCGCGCCAATCTGTGTGCCGTCGGTTAATCGTAGCGTTACCCGCGAGTCGGCAACATCGATGGTGTCGACATCTCGTGGGCAACACAGCTGCACGTTGCTGCAACGCTCAATACGCTCTATCAACGCCGCTCGGATAGCGTTGTTCTCAATAATGTAGGCCAGATTCGGTTCACCGATATCGGCGCTATCGAAGTGTATGGCGCCGGCGCCGCCCGCATCCCAAACATGCATTTGTTCCACTGGACATACACGCTCTTGATCGATGCCGGACCAGGCCCCCACCCCATCAAGAATCACACGCGAACCGGGGGTAATCGCGCTCACCCGGAGATCATAATCCCCGGTCGGCGCCGATAATGGTTGCGTATGTTCAACTACCGCGATACGCAACTTTGAGATCGCCAACGCGCAGGCTAGGGTTGCACCAACGATTCCAGCGCCGACAATAACAACATCGTAATCAGTGTTTGTAGATCGAGTCATAAAGCTAAATTCTTTCCATCGGCAGCCCACGTGCAAGCCTGGGTAACGGCCCGGCTAGACCGCTGGTTCGACGAATCAAAAAACGCTTGAGTGGTGGGAGTAAGTCGGTAGCCATAAGACCAAGGTTGCGCGCAACCGCGACCGGCATAAAGGAGTTGGAGAACAAACGAATCAGACCGTCGGTAAAGGCAGTAACCGCACGCGTGTCACGTTGGCGCCAGCTTAGGTACTTGCCTACCACATGGGCATCGCCGATATCTCGACCATCACGGGCTGCTTCTACCAGTATTTGCGATAAGGTTGCCACATCACGCAGGCCCAGATTAAAACCTTGTCCCGCCACCGGGTGCACGGTGTGGGCGGCATTTCCAACCAACGCCAGCCGCGCGCGCACGTCCTGATCGACACGTGCAAGCACAAGCGGATAAGCTGCCCGCTTGCCGACCTTGAGAAACTGTCCCAAGCGATCGCCGAAACGTTCTTGCAGTTGCTGCAAAAACATGGCCTCGTCCCAGGCCATAATCAAATCGGCCTGTTGCCGATGGGTGCTCCAGACGACGGTGCAACGCTGATCTTGCATGGGCAATAGTGCCAATGGCCCGCTGTCGGTAAAGCGTTCATACGCCACATTGTGGTGGGGCGCCTCAGGCGTCACGATCGTAACAATGGCAGTCTGATCATAGTCGACCTCGTGGGTGCCGATACCAGCGAGCGAGCGCACACGCGAACGACCCCCATCGGCTGCAACTAATAGACGAGCACTAACCTCACGCTCACGGTTGGCATGTTTGACGGTAATCGAGACCGAATCGATACTGAATACCAGGTCTTTCATCGCAGCGGGGCTGATAACATCGATGGACTCGAGGTCCTGAACTGCGTGATACAACACCGCGGCAAGCGCGGTCGTTTGCACGACGTATCCCAATGCATCGATGCCCGCGTCTGTCGCATCGAGTCTGGTAATTCCGAATCGTCCACGATCAGAAATATGAATTCGTTTGATGGGCGTTACGCCCTGCGCCGCGATCTGCGACCACAAACCCATACCCTCGAATATCCGCCTAGACCCGTAGGCCAACGCCAATGTGCGGCCCTCCTGGTTTGGCGCTACCGATGATTGCCATTCCTTGGCCTCTACAACCGCTATCCGAAAGCCACTACGCCCGAGCGCGCTAGCGAGGCTCATACCCACGAGTCCACCCCCTATGATCACTATGTCGTAATCATTTTGCATGCCGATCTATTGCCGCTCGTTGTCAGTGTCCAAGCGCGATTGTAGCCATAACCACAAGCTGGGGTACACGCAACGATCAGGGCCCTGCCCGTCCACCGGGGACCAGAGGTTGACATTTAAAGGATTTGGGATTAATTTCCCAATTATAAAATATATCCAAATGCCCACCAATGTCCCTAGGGGTGGCGAAAACGAGGCAGGGAGCCAACCATGACCGCATACAAGCGTAAACAACTAGGCTATTCACTAACTGCGCTGGCCGGCGCCTGCCTGCTGCTGATGGCCGCCGCGCCGGTAACGGCGGCTGACACCGTCAGCCCAGCGGCTATCATCCAAACCAGCGAAAACACCGCCGAGTCGCCATCGCCACGCCTACCCCGCTGGTTGCGACAGTTGCTGCGTGTATCGCCGGCGAACGCCGCGGCGACAACAAATGCCTCCGAATTCGTTGGCCAATCGGTACCCGGTAGTTTGCAACCGGGTAAGACACGCACCGTATCGGTCACTATGAAGAACGTCGGATCTACGACGTGGACCGGTGGCGGCAATTACAAACTCGGGACACAAAACCCGCAAGACAATCGGCGGTGGACCGGCGTTACCCGCATCTATTTGGCACCGGGTGAAAACATACGGCCCGGGCAGAATAAGACATTTACCTTTGGTATCACCGCGCCCGCCAAGCCCGGTACCTACGACTTCCAATGGCGCATGGTGCAGGAAGGGGTTGAATGGTTTGGTGCATTTACGACAAACGTGGGCATCATCGTTGACACCACACTCATTAACGCCTCTCAGTATGTCGGCCAATCTGTCTCCGGCAGCTTAAAGCCGGGTGAGACTACCGGCATGTCGGTCATTATGCGCAACACAGGCACGAGCACCTGGACCCGCGCCAGCGGCTACAAGCTTGGTAGTGAGAATCCGCAGGACACTAAGAAATGGGGACTCAACCGCGTCTACCTTTCGGACGGTGAGGAGATAAAACCTGGACAAACCAAGACCTTTACCTTCGATATCACCGCGCCGACAAAACCCGGCGCCCACGATCTGCAATGGCGCATGGTGCAAGACGGAGTCGAGTGGTTTGGCGAATATACCCTGAACGTCAAGATACGCGTCGACGATCTAAAGGTCATATGGAACGACGCCTATTTTGTCGCACAAGTGGTGCCGACAGTGAGGGCACCAGGCGAGACCAAACGCGTCTCGATCACCATGAGAAACATCGGCTTCTCTACCTGGACCCGTGCCGATGACTACAAACTCGGTAGTGAAAATCCGCAAGACAATAAGGAGTGGGGCCGGAATCGCGTTTATCTCTCAGACGGGGACGAAGTCAAACCAGGCAAAACCAAGACCTTTGCCTTTGATATTACGGCGCCAACGACGCCGGGCAGTAAGGACTTTCAGTGGCGCATGGTCAAAGATGGCGATAATAGCGGTTGGTTTGGTGATCGTTCCATCAACCGCGTCATCGAAGTTACCGGCGAACAAGAGCCGCCCGACAGATCTCGCTTCGGCGTTGTTGCGGCACCGGGTATCGGCGACGACCCGTCACGCGTGGACCGCGTACAGGCGTTGGGCGTTGGTTGGGTACGCGTTGCCTATGATTGGAATGATATGCAACCCACGCGCAACGGCCCAATACAATGGGACCTTGCGGAAAGGATAGTAACAAGGCTCAGTGATATCGGTGTCAAGATCTATTGGGATTTCAGCTATGCGCCTGGTTGGGCCAATGGACGCCCCACTAACCACGGGTCTGATCGCACCTACCCACCACTGGACCAACAAGATCTATACAACTTCGTCCACGCCGTCGTCACGCGATTCAAAGGGCGTGTGGATTACTGGGGAACCTGGAACGAACCAAACCTGCCGCAGTTTTATAAAGGTAGTGTCTATCGCTTTGTTGCCCGCGAACTACCAACGACCTTGCGCGCAATCAGAGACGCGGATCCGAGCGCGAAGATCGTTGTCGGCGAGTTGTCATCCAGCCGCAACCCTTATGGTTGGCTACAGCGAATATTAAGCAGCGCCAGGGGTCAGTTCGACGTTATTAGTCATCACGTCTACGACGGCGGTGATAGCTGTGGTGGCAGAACGCGAATGATGGACGAGCTGCGAAGTAAGCTGGTGCGCTGGGGATTTCAAGACAAACCAGTTTGGATTACAGAAACGGGCCTGAACGAATCCGAAAACCGAAAGAGTGCCTTTCTTACATGCTTCTACGACCAGATGGAAACAAGGCCCTGGTGGACCAAGACATTCTGGTATCGCTTGGAACACGAGCCGGGACTGAATTGGAGCTTGCTCAACCGCCGCGGTGAGCCCAAGCAGAGCTATAGAACGTATCAGGATTACATTCGTGGAGGACCGCGCCTAGCAACGCTACCGCCAACACCGCTGCCGTCTCAGACATTCTGGCAGGATGACAATTTCGACAACCTTATAGTTGGCAAGCTCAATCGCCAAGCAGATTGGTTCCGAGCTGCCAAGCGCGCCAGCGCCATGGTTGTGCCTAGCGATGACGGCAATGCGGTCGAGCTCGATCCGCGGGCTGGCACTACCATCGTCATGGGTAAGGACATCGTCGACCAACTCGACGGCCAACACGCATTTAGCCTTCGAGTCAAGGTTACAGGAACCGATTCACCCTCGGTCGCAAAGATCGAGTTCGGTACCCGACGCAACCTCGGTTGGGACAAGAAGTTCCAGATCTTCTTTGGCAATTCTATGCGCGTTAACTACGGCGCCGATGGACGTGCCGTCCAGTTTCTGCCTGCTACCGAGCCTGGACGTTGGTACACCATTGCCGGCGACATAGATTTGGATCGCGACATACTCGACATCGCAGTCGACGGCATTTTGGCAGCGCAAGGGATACCTATCCATCCCGGGCCAATGACATCACTCGGGCTCTCTGCTTGGGATCGACCGGGCGCGGTGACCTTAGATGACTTCCAGGGGTCGCGGTTAGATATCGAGTGAGGGCGGTTAATCATCAGTGAGGATTAAATGATGCGTACAATCTCTAGAATTCGCCAGTTCTCTATCGCCTTTCTCTTGTTGTCACTGTTCGCGCAAGACGCTCTTGCGCAGGTCACCAGTGGACGGCTTCGGATCTACGATGCCTTTGGCAATCAGCAGGGCAGCAACATCGATACCATTGGCGCAGGGCGAATCGTTAGTACAACTTCGGGCTTCGTCGTAATCGACGACGGTGATAGACGCTTGCGCATATACAACGTTTTCGGTGTGTTGCAGAACCGCGCCATACGAACCAGCGGTGCCGCCGGCGTGGTTCCCGCTGGCAACCTCCTTGCGATCATCGATGACAGCCGTGTTCAGATCTACACGCTATTTGGCAGGCCTCAGGGAGCCAGCATACGCACCGGCCGTAGGGCTGACGTGGTACCAGTGGGTAGTGTGTTTGTTGTTGTCGAAGAAAACATCGCTCGTATTTTCAACCTATTTGGGGTCCAGATCGGCCGTTCGATTCTAACCAACGAGCGTGCGCGGGTGGTGCATAGTGATGCGCGTTTCGCATTAATCGATGCGGGGCGTGTACGTATGTTTGACCTCGCAGGGAATCCTGTGGGAAGCACCATATTGACCATTGGAGTGGGTGAGGCCGTAGTTACTAGGAACGACGTTTTTGTGGTTACTGATGATACACGTGTACGTCTTTTCAACGTATTGGGGGGGGCCAATCGGCGCGCCGATATTGACCACGGCGCGGGCAAGTATTGCGTTGACTACCGACCGCAGCGTCGTCATAGATACCCGCGTTCGGATATACCAGGAACGTACCGGCATCTTAGTGAAACAAATTGCCACCCGTGGACAAGCTAGAGTTGTTACCAGCGCCTTTCGCGTCGCCATTATCGATAACGGCGACCGGCGGGTTCGAATTTTTGATTCCGAGGGCAATTTGCCACGAGGCGAGTTGCGTACCACTAGCCGCACCGATGTTGTCATCATCAGTAGTAACCGCCTGGTGATTATCGACGATGACAGAGTGCGTATCCTAGATCCCTTCGGTAGTACCTTGAACGATGCCATACGCACAAGCGGGCGTGCCGATATCGCCAGTGCCACCGACAAGATCTTTATCGTTGACGACACGGCAGTGCGAATGTTCGACCATTTTGGGGTATCACGAGGTCGAACGTTTAGCACATCCGGACGCGCTGAAACGGTTACGAACATCACCGCTATCGCTATTCACGACCCAGGTAGGGTGCGGATCTATAACCATCTGCGGGACGTTGACGCCGGTACGGTTGCCACCCGCGGCGATGTCGCGCTTGCCACAAGCATCGATCGAATTGCAATTCTCGACGGCCAGGATGAGCCCATCGCTGGCCTCATCGCTAGAAACGATAGTCCGACCACGCTCGGCAATGTCACAACGCTGCTCGCCAGCATTAGTGCCGGCGCTGCGGTTAGCTACAGCTGGGACTTCGGTGATGGCACTACCGGTACTGGTGAGACAGTCACTCACATCTATGCGGCGGCCGGCCTCTATACGGCCACCGTTACCGCCAGCAACAGCATAAACTCGGCCACGGCTACGACGATAGTCACTGTCATCCCGTTTGCGCTTGAAGACGACGCAAGATTTATTGCACAAGTGGTTCCGAGCCGTATGCGACCGGGTGAGACCGCCACCGTTTCCATCACCATGGAGAACACCGGCACCAGCACCTGGACTGCGGGCACAGACTACATGCTTGGCTCCGAAAATCCGCAAGACAATACCCTATGGACCGGTAGCGCACGCATCATGCTTACTCCCTTCGATGCTATCGAGCCGGGCGAACACAAGACATTTACGTTCGAAATTACCGCACCGACGGTGCCGGGACGCTATAACTTTCAATGGCGCATGCTACAAGAAGCGAATCCTGACAGGGAGCGGGAACAAAAGTGGTTTGGTAGTTTCACGGCCAATGCAATTATTATTGTCGCGGCCGCACCAGGCGTCCCCCCATGGGAAGATGACGCCTTTGATAGCCTGAGACGCGGGTCGTTGCATGGTCAAAACGGCTGGCGAAGGGCGGCGCGTAACCGCGCAAGTGCGGTCGTAAAACCGGCGCCAGCTGGCGGCAATCTACTAGTGGTGAACCCACGTAGCGGGACTACCATCGTGATGGGCAAAAACGTTGCCGATCAGGCAAGCGGCCGTCATCTATTCAGTTTCCACGTTAGGGTGAGCGCTGCAACCACGCCATCTATCGCCAAGATCGAGATGCAAACACCGCGCAATCTCGGTTGGGATAAAAAATTCCAGATCTATTTCGGCGACTCTATGCGGCTCAACTATGGCCGCGATGGCCGAGCTGTGGTGTTCCTTGCACCGACTGAGATGGGTCGTTGGTACTCGGTGGAGTGCTTGATGAATCTCGACACTGGCATTGTCGATATCAGGCTAGACGGTATCCCGGTCGCAACCGGCATCCCGATGCACCCGGGTCCGATTAGTTCGATCGCCCTGTCTGGGTGGGACCGGCCGGGATCGGTGAAGTTGGACGATCTTCTAGGAACACGTATTGAATAGATAAGCAGACAGCAGCACGGCGGGCAATGAAATCATCCGTTGTTCGCCGGTCATTGTTTCATTAGCGCCTCAATATCATCGATCGACTTCGGTACCTCACGTGTAAGCACCTCATTGCCTTCGCGGGTTACCAACACATCGTCCTCGATGCGAATACCTATGTTCCACCAGCGGGCGTCAACCCCTTTGCTTCCGGCTGGGATGTAAACGCCAGGCTCGACGGTCATCGTCATTCCCGGCTCCAACAATCGCCAGATATCATCCACCTTGTAATCACCCACATCGTGGACGTCCATGCCCAACCAGTGACCAGTACGGTGCATATAGAATTGCTTATAGGTCTCGTCGCTTATGAGGTCATCGGCACTGCCCTTAAGTAGGCCGATGTCGACAAACCCTTCGGTAAGTATGCGCACGGCTGTTTCATGCGGATTATTCCATTGATTCTTGGGTTTAACCTGATCGATGGCGGCGAGCTGGGCTGCTAGCACGATTTCATACACAGCCCGTTGCTGGCCGCTGAACTTTCCGTTGACTGGGAATGTGCGTGTAATGTCCGCTGCATAGCAATCGATTTCGGCGCCGGCATCGATTAACAGTAGATCACCATCCTTGAGTTCGGCGTCGTTTTGCGTGTAGTGCAAGATGCAGCTATTCGCGCCACCGCCGACGATTGATGGGTAAGCGGGAAATGCGCTACCGTTGCGCTTAAAAATGTACAACAGCTCCGCTTCTATTTCGTATTCCATCATGCCCGGCCGACATATCTGCATTGCACGCTTATGCGCTTGCGCAGAGACCTTGCAAGCCCGCTTCATCACGCGAATATCTTCTGGCCGCTTATATAAGCGCATTTCATGCAGGATGTGATTCAGATCGACGAATTCGCCAGGGGCCTTCACGCCGGTGCGTGATTTGTCACGCACTTCATTCACCCAACCCATGAGCCTGGCGTCAAACTCCTGATACCGACCCATGCTGTAAAAAACCTTGTCACAGTTCTCGAGCAGACCCGGCAATATTTCATCGATATCATGGATGGCAAAGGCATCATCGGCGCCGTAGATATCCTTTGCGCCCTGTAAACCAGCACGCCTTCCGTCCCAAATCTCTTTCTCTGTGTCTTTTTTGCGACAAAATAGAATGTATTCACCATTAGCACGCCCGGGGACTAACACCGCTACCGCCTCGGGCTCGGAGAAATTAGTGACATAGTAAAAGTCGCTATCGGGCCGAAATGGGAAGTTCACATCGCGGTTGCGATTGCGGATAGGTGCAGTCGGAAGAATAGCCACCCCGCTGCCCATTTGATCCATGACGTCACGGCGCCGTTTTTCGAGGAATTTGGTGTCCATTTCCTACATTATGCCGGAATTGCTGGCATGTAAGCGACGTACCCGATGAAGTGGTCCTGA
>LXTK01000265.1 GCA_001643475.1 Proteobacteria bacterium SPGG2
GCGGACCGAACGGAAAGCCATCCTAAAGCAAGCGCCTTGTCCATTGTCAGGCAGGTACCGGTCGCGTGAGTATTTCACGGCGCACAACCCCGAATCTGCGCTGCCCTGAGTACGGGTTAGGAGTGTATGCCGCGGCCCGGCCGAATTCTTGAGATCAACTTTTGCGTGTCTCAAGGTTCGGATTGCCCCGCTAAGATCCGTTTTTTCTTCCAATCGTATTTGCGGATGTGCGAAAGCCTCCCAGGTTCGAATTCACCATGTTCGATCATCGTGTAGACTATGGGCTCATCACAGCTAAAGGCGTAGCGAGTCCAGCGGTAACGCAATTTGATGGCCTCTGGGTTGCCGATCTCACACGGAATATCTCCCCGTGCACCTTGTCGTGCAAGCGCAAGCCCGCCAAGTTGTTTTAGGTCAGCGTCCACACTCGCGTAGGCATCTCCTGGTTTTTCCGTTTTTGGGGTAGGGCTCACCGCACTGGGGGTTATCATCGCGCCTGGGGTTGACTGAAATCGCGCCGCAACCCGATCGATGATTTCATAGCGCACTACCCAATCACGAGCGGCAATACCAATGTGCATAATAACCGCCACCCATAGTGCCAGTACCAATACGCGCAACGCCCCCAGCCATGCGCGCGTGCCGATGTTGGGCACCAGGCTTGCAATCGGGTAAGCAAGCGGGTGTCGACGTGGCACGAAACTCTCGCTACCGGTGGCGATCGCTCTAAGATGGGCCATGCGTTTGCTAAGCCAAGGAGTTGGTGAGATCAGCTCGTCAAGTGACATCCAAAAACCACTGCTATCATTGCTTTGACTCGCGAACTGGGGAATGTTGAACGATTTCCAGCGGCGGCTGCCGCTCGCGCCGACGGCAAGCGCAAAGGCGGCATCTACTTTTGTTTTGCAAGCCGCGATCCCGTAGCGGTCATAGCTGTAGATCTTGGCACGCGCGTAGGCAGCGCCGATCAATGGTAACACTGACGCTGGCAGCAAGAAGGTGATCCACGGCGCCTGGCGGTCGTCGATGAGCCCCAGTTCTTGGCCCATTACGAAGTCGATAGCCCCCTGACGATCGGTCAGTGCACCGATGACCTCGCCGTTTAAGGCGAGAAAACTGGCACCCTGAAACCGCAGGCTGAAACAATCCGTAATCTCCGGATTCTGAAACAGATAGGCGGCCGGGCGATCCTGGATCCCCAGCCGTCGGCATGTGGATTTGAGGCGTGAGAATAGATCCGGGTGTTGCTTGGCGCCGATTTCAACCGCCTCCCCACGCAAATAAGCCACCTGTCTGGCCTTGCGAAGGTGGGCGACCAGGTAAGCTAGAATAATCAGAACTGCCGCGCCGATGGCGAAACGATCTACCCCGATCACCAACAGCCCGTTTTCTACCGCCATCTTGAAGAGGAAGGCAAGGCCGATCCAAAAAAGTGCTGAGAGCACCATTGAAATTGCAAACAGCGACCTTTGGTGAGGATAGGAACCGACCATGTTTGTAGGACAACGATTACTGATCTCGGTTCTTTATTGTTTGTAAATGAACTTCTATGAGTGCCTATTCTTTGTTATAGCACAAGATGATCTGGATAATGCATCGTCGCCGGCGCAAACATACCGACACATCGTCCCCGTTTAAGTGCCTTGTGCGTTTAGTGCGCTGGTCATTTTATTTGCTGTTGCTCGTGCTGATCGTAGATGCGTTTTACATAGCCCTCATATGGCCAGATTGGGATAGGCTTGCCGTCGGTCCCGTGCCCAAGTCCAGATTCATTAGTAATTACCAGCACAAACAGCGTCGTGACCGAGAGCTGCCGGCACTACGTTGGCAGCCGGTCACCCTGGCTGATATCCCGACTGACGTCGTGCGTGCGGTTGTTGTCGCCGAAGACAGCCGCTTCTACCAGCATCATGGCTTCGACTTCATCGCCTTCAAAGACGCCATGAATTACAATCTCGCCGAGGGCCGCTTCGTGTTGGGTGCCAGTACGATCTCACAGCAGACTACTAAAAACCTCTTTTTGAGCTCGGCCCGCAATCCTCTGCGCAAGTGGCATGAGCTAATCCTTACCTGGGGCATGGAGCGACGACTCAAGAAGCGGCGCATCCTCGAGCTCTATCTGAACATCGCCGAGTTCGGCCCTGGCATCTATGGTGTGCAAGCAGCATCATACGCGTATTGGGGCGTCCCGGTTTCGACCTTAACCCTAGATCAGGCGGTTGCCGTGGCGGCATCGCTACCGAGTCCAAAAAAACACAATGCGAATACACGCACTGAGCGTTTCAAAAAACGTGTAGTAAAAGTTACGGGTTTCATGCGACGATACGATCACGAGTGGCACGAGCGTGCGTCTAGGCGCGCCGACGGGTTATAATTTGTCGGCCGTTTCGGTGATACTGACCCCTGTACCTTCCAAATACGCCGTTGACATTTCAAGAACTGATACTCAGCTTGCAGCACTACTGGTCCCAGCAGGGCTGCATCCTCATGCAACCCTACGACATGGAGGTAGGTGCCGGTACATTTCATCCTGCGACCATGCTCGGGGCAATTGGCCCTGAACCCATGCGTGCGGCGTACGTTCAGCCATCGCGCCGGCCTACCGACGGACGTTATGCTGAGAACCCGGAGCGGCTGCAGCATTACTATCAGTTTCAGGTCATTCTAAAACCATCGCCGCTAAACATGCAGGCGCTCTATCTCGACTCCCTGCGAGAACTCGGTTTTGACCCGTTGGTACACGATATCCGTTTTGTTGAAGATGACTGGGAGTCACCTACCCTTGGCGCTTGGGGGCTTGGTTGGGAGGTACGACTGAACGGCTCGGAGGTCACTCAGTTCACTTACTTCCAGCAAGTCGGTGGACTCGACTGTAGGCCAGTGACCGGTGAGATTACCTATGGCTTAGAGCGTCTCGCTATGTACATTCAGGGCGTCGATAACGTCTTCGATTTGCAGTGGGCCCCTGGGTTTCGATACGGCGATCTCTACCGACAGAACGAGGTCGAGTTCTCACGCTACAACTTCGAACACGCTGATGTAGATACCTTGTTCCGCCACTTCGATGATTGTGAACGCGAGAGTAAGCGATTGCTTGAGCTCGCATTACCGCTGCCGGCCTATGACATGGCTTTGAAGGCATCACACTTGTTCAATCTGCTAGACGCGCGTCGTGCGATCAGCGTTACCGAGCGCGCTCGCTATATCGGCAGAGTGCGTGCACTTGTACGCGAGATAGCGCAGAAGTACTACGACAGCAGGGAGGCGCTCGGATTTCCACGCGGTAAGGCCGGCCGGCACGCACATGCCTTGTAAACCTGTATTTCCCACCAGCTCTCTACTCGATCGCTGTTCCCGACGCGATTCTCGGCAACCGCTCCGACAACTGCTCCTCGACCGCTGTTCCGGCAACTGCTCCTGCGTTGCTCTAACTTCCGACATCCGTGTCGGTCGCCGACGCGGTTCTACCTCCTCCGTCCATGGAGTCGTGCGTTGTTCTAACTTCCAGCGTCCCTGCCGGTCGCCTGCGTTGCTCTCGGTTGCTGCTCCTGGCGCAACGCCCGGCAACCGCTCCCTGCGTTGCTCTACCTCCTGCATCCCTGCAGTCGTACCTCCTCCATCTGACCTCCATGGATGGAGGAAATGCAATAGGATTGTAGGAACAATCCTTGCCCTGGAGTCGTACCTCCTGCGTCCCTGCAGTCGTGTATCCACGGCAAGCTACACGCCCTCGCTACGAGACCCGGTGAGAAATGCAGGCTAGATCCAAGATCAAGCGTGCGGCCAAATCTGTGGTCAAGCAAGCAGCGGCGGATCTGTTGCTGGAGGTCGGTACCGAAGAACTACCCCCGAGATCGATTAAGGCGCTCAGTGCAGCGCTGGGTGAACAATTGCATCGGGGACTGCAGATCGCTGGCCTGGCGACAAGTAACAGCGAGCATTACAAGGTTTACGCTACCCCCAGACGACTAGCCGTGCAGGTACCTGAAGTCCTGCGGCGGCAGCCCGATCAGATTAGTGAGCGCCGAGGCCCGGCATGGCAAGTGGCCTTCGATGAACACGGTCAGCCCACACAGGCGGCAGTGGGCTTTGCCCGCTCCTGTGGCGTGGCTCCGAAGCAACTCAATCGCCTTGAAAACGACAAAGGCGCGTGGTTGGTGTTTCGGCAAAAACAAAAGGGGGTACTAGCGCACAAACTCATTCCTACCGTCGTCGCAGACGCGCTAAAGGCCTTGCCGATTCCAAAGCGCATGCGCTGGGGGGCTTCAGATGAGGAATTTGTGCGGCCGGTCCACTGGTTAGTACTGTTACACGGCAACGATGTCATCAAGTGCGAACTCCTTTCGGTCAAAGCGGGTCGAGAGACAGCTGGCCATCGCTTCCATTACCCTAAGCCGATTGCATTGCGCTCGGCGAAAATCTATCCAGGTCCGCTGGCACAGCGCGGCTATGTGCTCGCGGACTTTAGCGCGCGCAGGGCCTTAATCCGAACTAAGGTGGAAGCGCTCGCCAAGCGCAAAAGGGGTATCGCGGTTATCGACGATGGGTTGTTGGAGGAAGTCACCGGGCTTGTCGAGTGGCCAGTGCCTATACTTGGATCCTTCGATAAGAGCTTTCTAAAGATCCCGCCCGAGCCTCTGATCGCAGCGATGCGCGACCACCAAAGATATTTTCATGTCGTCGATAATCATGGTGCGCTAATGCCCTATTTCATTACCGTCGCCAATATCAAAAGTAAGGACGTAGCGAAAATACGTGAGGGCAATATGCGCGTCATACGCGCGCGCTTTGCCGATGCCCAGTTCTTTTGGCAGAGCGATTGTGATACGCATCTTGAGGACAAAGTAAAAGATCTTGACGGTGTCGTTTTCCACGTGAAGTTAGGTAGCGTGGCTGACAAGGTTTCACGCGTGCGCCAGCTTGCGTCGGCTATCGCCAAGGAAATGGGCGGCTCGGCGCAACTGGCGGACCGCGCTACCCTTCTGGCAAAGGCCGACCTGATGACGGGCATGGTGAGAGAGTTTCCCGAGCTGCAGGGAACCATGGGGCGTTACTATGCGCAACATGACATCGAGGATCCCGAGGTCGCAACCGCGATCCAAGAACACTATCTACCGCGACACGCGGGCGACAAACTCCCGCGGACGCAAACCGGCCAGGCGCTGGCGATCGCCGATCGACTCGATACCTTAATCGGCATTTTCTCAGTCGGCGAGGGCCCGACTGGGGATAAGGATCCATTTGCATTGCGTCGCGCCGCCCTCGGTGTGTTGCGTATAATCATTGAAGGCAAGCTTGAGCTAGATCTGCAGGCGTTGCTTGAATCGGCTTGGCGCAATTATCCCGAAAGCTTGCGAAAAGACGAAGCCGTCGATTCGGTGTACGGTTTCATGATGGATAGGCTTCGCGTTTACTACGCGGAAGTTGGCGTGCGGCCCGACGTATACGAGGCGGTGGCTACGTGTCAGCCCGCACGCCCGCTGGATTTCGATCGACGCGTACGTGCGGTCATGGCGTTCCGTAAATTACCCGAGTCGGAGAGCCTGACCAGTGCCAATAAGCGTATTCGCAATATTCTGAAGCAGGCTGGTAGTGTAGAAAACCGTCGGGTCGCAGGCGAGCTTTTAACCGAAGAGCCAGAAAAAAGGTTGGCGCAGAAAGTAGAGACCTTAAGGCAGACGCTAGCGCCTCTATTTGAGTCGGGAGACTATACGCAAGCGATGAAGCAACTTGCATCATTGCGGCCACAGGTCGATGAGTTCTTCGACAATGTCATGGTCATGGTGGATGAAGCAGAGACAAGGACCAATCGGTTGGCTTTACTCAATCGTCTTAGCGCTTTGTTTTTGCGCGTCGCTGATTTATCAAAATTACAAAACTAGCGAGGAAACTGGCATGAGTGCTGACTCGTATCAAGCCATGCTGGCTGCCGTTCAAGCGTTTCACGATAAACATGCGCTACGGGAAACCGGTGGCGAGGAATTAAATCATCGCGTTGCTTTAATGGCGGAGGAGTTGGGGGAAATTGCCTCATGCGTCACTAAAGGCAAAGCCAAAACGGCATTGGCGGAGGAGTGCGCCGATTTATTCATTCTGCTTATCGGCACTGCTATCGCCGCGGACTTCGGTTTGGAGCAAGCGTTCTGGCAAAAAATGGAGCGACTAGAGACCCGGGATTCCAAGATGATAAACGGCCGCATCCGCGTTTCCGAATTCAGCGATATGTAACACGGTTGGTGTTGCATCGACTTGCTCAATCAATGCGTTTAGTCATTCTCGATCGCGACGGTGTCATCAACAAGGACTCCGAAGATTTCATAACTTCACCGGAGGAATGGAAGCCTATTCCCGGTAGCGTGGCGGCTATAGCGCGGTTATACCGAGCTGGCTACAAGGTCGTCGTTGCTACCAATCAATCCGGTATCGGCCGCGGTTTGCTGGATATGGATACGCTCGGTCGTATCCACGCGCGCATGTTGGATTCGGTACGAAAACGAGGTGGCGACATAGATGGGATCTTCTTCTGCCCGCATAAACCGGAGGACGCCTGTGTGTGTCGAAAACCGGAGCCAGGCCTGCTCAACGAGATTGCTGACCGCTTTAAGATGAATCTCAATGGGGTGTATGTCGTCGGTGATTCTGAACGGGATATTGTAGCCGCACGCCGCGCAATGGCGTTACCGGCATTGGTGCGCACTGGCAATGGCAGAAAGACTTTGAAAGAGAGCGGCGAGCTTGACGGCGTACCGGTATTCGATGATCTACAGGCGTTCGTGAGTACGTTGCTGTCCAGTGAATTGAAGACGCATTGATGTGATCTATCTGCGCTCGATATTGTATAACGTAGTGCTTTGTCTGTCGTTGCTCGTCTATGCGCCACTAGCGGTGTTGTCTTTTCCGCTTCCCATACTTGTTCGCAGTCGTTTTATTGCGCTATGGGCGCGCTTCCAGCTGTGGTCGCTACGTCACGTGTGCCGGCTGGATTACCAAATAGAGGGCCGCGGCAATCTACCGCCGGGGCCGGCGATAGTCTTTTCGAAGCATCAATCAGCCTGGGAGACACTGGCCTATCAGGTGATTCTTCCACCGCTCACATGGGTGCTAAAACGTGAGCTCCTGTGGATCCCGCTGTTTGGTTGGGGTTTGGCGATGTTACGACCAATCGCCATTAAACGCGGTACCGGGCGCCGGGCAGTTGAC
>LXTK01000026.1 GCA_001643475.1 Proteobacteria bacterium SPGG2
CTCACCAACTCTCTACTCGATCGCTGTTCCGGCAACTGTTTCTCGACCGCTGTTGCAGACGCGGTTCTACCTCCTGCATCCATGGAGTCGTGCGTTGTTCTAACTTCCAGCGTCTCGGCGATCGCTCCTGCATTGCCCTACTTTCCTACGTCCGTGTAGGTCACCTGCCAGTCGCCTGCGTTGCTCTCGGTTGCTGCTCCTGACGCAACTCTACCTCCTGCATCCCTGCAGTCGTCCTCCATCTGACCGCCAGGGACGGTGGAAATGCAATAGGATTGTAGGACCAATCCTTGCCCTGGAGTCGTGCGTTGCTCTAACTTCCTACTTCCCTGTCGGTCGCAGGCAATGGAGGAAATGCAAAAGGATTGTAGGCCGCTTGTGCGCATCTCGGCAATTACTCCCTGCGTTGCTCTCGGTTGCTGCTCCCGGCGCAACTCTACCTCCTGCATCCCTGCAGTCGTCCTCCATCTGACCGCCAGGGACGGTGGAAATGCAATAGGATTGTAGGACCAATCCTTGCCCTGGAGTCGTGCGTTGCTCTAMCTTCCTACTTCCCTGTMGGTCGCANGNGCAATGGWGGAAATGCAAARGGATTGTWGGCCGCTYSTACTCGTCCCGAACTTGCGGCACTTGGGCTTCCTGCCCATCGGGAACAATCCTTGCCTTGCACATCGCGTCGGCCGTGAGCCGTTAAGCGTCAGACGGCAGACAAGGGGCAAGGCCCGAGCAGCTTCGTCGTCTTCTGACGCGTTTCCTAATGACTGACTAACAAACTAATCACAAGATTTCGATTCCCTCATTCTTGAGCATTTGTACCAGGCGAATAAGTGGTAGGCCGATGATGACGCTCGGATCGTCACCTTCCACTCGAGATAACAATGCAATCCCTAAGCCTTCTACTTTCACGCTACCGGTGCAATCGTAGGGTTGTTCGGCGCGAAGGTAGTTTTCGATCTCGCTCTCAGTAAGTTCTCGAAACAGCACCCTGATCGGTACCGTATCGCACTGGATGTGTCCGCTTTGGTTATTCAACAAGGCCAACCCCGTGTGCAAGGTAGTCCAGTTTGCCGATGCTTGACGCAACTGTTCAACTGCATGCTCGTGACTGTTGGGCTTGCCGATTGGAGCGCCGGTGGCGTTGACGGCCACTTGGTCGGCGCCGATTATCAGCGCGTTGCCCACGCTGGCGGCAACCGCGCGCGCCTTGGCCACTGCAAGTCGCTTGACCAGTGCCTCCGGACCCTCGCCGGGGTTAGGTGATTCGTCTACATCGGGGGCAACGACGTCAAAGGTGAGGCGCAGACGCTCGAGTAGCTTTTTACGATAAGGTGACGACGAAGCAAGGACAATTTTTGGATAAGGCATGTTAGTGGCTAGTAGCGAGTAAGAGCACCTGCAGGCGAGTATAGCCCTCGCTACTCGATCCCATATTTTGACATAGATTACGGGCAGTTATATGATGCGCGGCCAAGTTACGAGGGCGCCTAGGATAGATGCGGGCTGGTAGTTTGCCAGCGGTGGTGGAGCCCATAAAGTTGGCCGACTCTGGTACCCGCTTGACGGGCCAGTTGCCGGTAAAGGCTATGGGCCGCCTGCGGGCGCTGTGTCTGGATGAGAGCGACAAGGTGAGTATCGATCTGTCGTTCGAACGCAGCAGCGATCGCACTCTAGGGCGGATGCAGGGTACTATTGTAGCCAGCCTGCAAGTTGTATGTCAGCGGTGTCTGGAGAAGATGACGCTGGTCCTCAGGGCAGAACCATCGGTAATACTGATTAGGGCCCAAGACCGGGAGGATATAATAGGGCGAGATACTGATTCGCTTGTCGTAGACGGCCCCATCTTGTTAAGCAATATTGTCGAGGACGAGTTGTTATTAGCGATGCCGATGGTGCCAATGCATGATATCGATGCATGTCTAGCTGGTGAATATCGACACCGCCAGGAGAGACCCAATCCGTTTTCGGTTTTGGGCCAACTAAAACATAGGGACTAATTGTAGCGTTTTTTGAGAGGATCTGGCATGGCCGTACAGAAAAGCCGAAAAACCCCATCGCGGCGCGGAATGCGCCGTTCACACGACGCCTTAGATAAGCCGACATTGTCGATTGATTCGACTAGCGGTGAGACGCATCGTCGCCACCACGTGACAGCCGATGGATTTTATCGTGGTCGAAAGGTTGTTGAGACACCCGAGAGCGACGTAGACGCCGACTAACGATACGCGGCCAAGGAGAATTTTAAACCTTTGACGGCTACCATTGCCTTGGACGCTATGGGTGGCGACCATGGTCCGGGTGTTACGGTACCGGCAGCCTTGGCAGCCCTGCGTCGCCACGCCTCGATAAAACTTATCCTTGTCGGCCAGCGCGATGCGCTGGTGCCAGAGCTCCAAAAACAGCGCGCGGGGGAGAGTGAACGGCTTTCCATTCATCATGCGTCACAGCTAGTTGGCATGGATGAGCCGCCAGCGCAGGCGCTGCGCACGAAAAAGGACTCTTCTATGCGCGTGGCGATCAACCTTGTAAAGACAGGAGGCGCCCAGGCATGTGTCAGCGCCGGTAATACGGGCGCACTGATGGCAACAGCGCGCTTCGTCCTGAAGACGCTTCCGGGAATTGATCGACCGGCGATTATTGCAACCTTGCCTACAATCCAGGGGCATGTTCATGTGCTGGATCTTGGCGCCAATGTTGACTGTACCGCCGAGCAATTACTGCAGTTCGCGATCATGGGTTCAATATTGGTTAGTTCTATAGAAGATAATCCGAGCCCACGCGTAGGCTTGTTAAATATCGGCGAGGAAGACATTAAGGGCAATGAGACGGTAAAGGGTGCGGCCGAGTTGTTGCGAAACAGCAAAGTCAATTATTGTGGTTACGTGGAGGGTGATGCGATTTATACTGGTGATATGGACGTGGTGATCTGCGATGGATTTGTCGGGAACGTGGCACTGAAAACTAGCGAGGGCCTAGCCAAGATGATCACTCATTTCATGCGCCAGGAATTTCGACGTAACATACTTACTAAAGTGGCCGGATTGGTCTCGCTGCCCGTCTTGAAGAGCTTTCACAGGCGGGTTGATCCGCGACGTTACAATGGAGCCAGTCTCGCCGGCCTTAATGGAGTCGTTATAAAAAGTCATGGCGGCGCTGATACTCTAGCCTTCAGATATGCTATTGAGGAAGCATTGAATGAGGTAACCAAACATTTCCCGGAACAGATCAACGAGAAATTGGAATCGATGTTGGTAAAAGAGGGAGTAACTTGAAGTATTCACGTGTGATTGGCAGCGGCGGTTACTTACCGGAGAAGGTAATGACCAATGCCGACTTGGAAAAGATGGTCGACACTTCCGATGAGTGGATTGTGTCGCGTACCGGTGTGCGCGAACGTCGTATAGCCGCAGACGGAGAGCACACCGTTGATCTCGCAGAGCATGCAACCCGTCGTGCCATCGAAACAGCCGGCATCGACGTTGGCGACATCGATCTGATTGTGGTAGCAACAACTACGCCGGACCAAGTCTTTCCGAGTACTGCTTGTCTTTTGCAGAAACGCCTGGGAATCCACGGGTGTCCAGCCTTTGATGTGCAGGCAGTATGCACGGGTTTCGTTTACGCGTTGGATGTGGCCGACAAGTTTGTACGTACCAACAGCGCCGAGTGTGCGCTAGTAGTGGGGGCAGAAACGTTTTCTCGAATCATAGACTGGACTGATCGAAACACTTGCGTGCTGTTTGGCGACGGCGCAGGGGCGGTGCTGTTGAAAGCGGCCGATGAACCGGGAATCATATCATCGCATTTACATGCGGATGGGCAATATACCGAATTGCTCGAGGTGCCGGCCGGTGTTTCCAAGAGCTACGACAAAGTAATTAACGGCGAGGCCTACGTGACTATGGGGGGAGCCGAGGTGTTTAAGGTAGCTGTCAAACGACTTGGCAGCATCGTTGATGAGACCTTGGAAGCAAACAATATGAAGAAATCGGATGTGACCTGGCTGGTACCGCACCAGGCGAACATTCGCATTATCACGGCCACCGCCAAGAAGCTCGGTTTGTCGATGGACCACGTAGTGGTCACTATTGATCGGCATGGCAACACGTCAGCCGCATCGATACCGCTCGCATTCGACGAGGCGGTGCGCGATGGGCGCATCAAACGAGGTGATATCGTCTTAATGGAGGCGTTCGGCGGCGGTTTCACTTGGGGTTCGGTACTTCTTAACTACTGAGAACTACTCAACGCAGAGAGGCAAAGGGGGCAAAGTTTTTTGCTACCTTCAAAAACTCCTCATTTGGAATTTCTTCGTGTTTTCGGGCCTTTGCGTTGCGTTGTTTTTGATCATCTAGATCTGGTTGTTCGGTAACGGTAGTGTCGCTTGCTTTTGTTTTTCCTGGACAGGGATCCCAATCGGTTGGGATGTTGGCTGCGATGGCGGCGGATTACGTCGATATCGAGCGTACATTTGCCGAAGCGTCAGAAGCGCTTGGTTTTGATCTTTGGCAGCTTGTCCAGAATGGCCCAGAGGACAGTCTCAATAAGACGACGAACACCCAACCAGCGATGTTAGCAGCCGGTGTAGCAGTATGGCGTGTATGGCAATCTCGCGGCGGACCTTTGCCAGATTACATGGCTGGCCACAGCCTAGGCGAATATACAGCGCTTGTATGCGCGCGCGCTATCGAGTTTAAGGAGGCTGTACAATTAGTCGCGGATCGAGGGCGATTTATGCAAGAGGCTGTACCAATCGGCGAAGGTGCAATGGCGGCGATCATCGGCCTTGATGATGATGCCGTACGACAAGTCTGTGAACAGGTTGCTGCTGGCGACGTCGTGGCGCCGGTCAACTTCAATGCTCCCGGACAAGTAGTGGTTGCCGGTGCCACAGCGGCGGTAGAACGCGTTGTTGATCAAGCCAAATCAGCGGGCGCACGTCGCGCGGTGTTGTTACCGGTAAGCGGACCGTTTCACAGTGCTTTGATGCACCCGGCGGTCGGACGTATGGCAGAGCGTTTGCGCGAAACGGATATTCGCAATCCGAAAATACCCGTGATCCACAATTCGCATGTTGAAACGGAGACTGATCCAACCGCGATTCGAAACGTGCTTGTGCAACAGATTGAGTCACCGGTGCGCTGGGTGGAAACCATACAGAAAATGATTACGCTGGGTGTCGATAGGATCGTTGAATGTGGTCCAGGCAAGGTGCTGGCCGGCTTGAACAAACGCATCGCGCGTGACGCGCGATCATTGGCGGTGTCTGATACCGATAGTCTTGCTGCCGCATTATCCGCGGTAGGCGGAGACACCTAATTTTTGTGCAAGAAAAATGGAAAAACTTTTGAAAGATGAAGTCGCCCTAATAACGGGTGCGAGTCGAGGTATCGGGCTTGCGATTGCACTGGAACTTGGGCGACAAGGAGCGTTTGTTGTCGGCACATCTAGGTCGACCGGTGGCGCGGAAAGTATTGATAGTCGCTTTAAAGAGAACGCGATTGAAGGTCAAGGTATGGTCTTGAATGTCACCGATGCAGATTCTATCGAGCAGGTATTGGCAAAAATGGCACAGACTTGTGGGTCGGCGTCGATTCTTGTGAACAATGCTGGCATCACACGTGACAATCTGCTCATGCGAATGAAAGAAGAAGACTGGGATGTTATTGTCGATACTAATCTCAAATCTGTATTTCGACTGTCGCGGGCGTGTATCAGGCCCATGATCAAGGCGCGGGGCGGGCGGATTATCAATATCAGTTCGGTTGTCGCTGCTACCGGTAACCCTGGGCAAGCAAACTACGCTGCCGCCAAAGCGGGCGTGGTGGGTTTTACGCGAGCGCTTGCGCGTGAACTTGGCGGACGTAACATCACGGTCAATGCGGTAGCACCCGGGTTTATCGATACCGATATGACCCGGGCCTTACCGGCGGAGCAGGCGCAGGCACTATTGCAGCAAATACCCTTAGGACGCCTGGGGCTGGTGGAAGAGGTAGCGTACGCTGTGGCCTTTCTGGCGTCGCCACGCGCTGCCTATATCACCGGTGCCACGGTGCACGTGAATGGCGGCATGTATATGAATTAAAAGGCGTTTATTTGCTAGAGACTGTATCGTAGACGGGATGATGCAATTATGATACCTATGCGCCGTTGCAGAGACGTCAAACTAGGATGTCGTGGAGGAATAGGCTGATATGAGCAGCGTCGAAGAACGCGTCAAGAAGATCGTTGTCGAGCAACTGGGGGTTAACGAGAACGAAGTAAGTTTGGGGTCGTCTTTTGTTGATGATCTAGGCGCAGATTCTCTAGATACGGTCGAGTTGGTGATGGCTTTGGAGGAAGAGTTCGGAACTGAGATTACGGACGAACAAGCAGAAAAAATCACCACGGTGCAACACGCGGTCGAGTACATCAACTCGAAAATGAACTGATCGCATTTTCCTACCCCACAGGGGCCGTGACCACGGGGGTGGGTGCGGCCCTTCGGTTTATCTCTAACCCTGTCATCATGGGTATCATCGCATCAACGACGAGGATCCGTTTTTGAGTAGGCGGCGTGTTGTCATCACTGGACTGGGCATTCTTTCGCCGCTTGGCATAGGCGTAGAAGAAAATTGGCGTAATCTCTGTGCTGGGCACAGTGGAATCGGGCCGGTGACCCATTTCGACGCGACCGTGTTTCGCTGCCGTATCGCGGGCGAGGTTAAAGACTTCGAGGTCACGAATTATCTTCCGGCGAAGGAAGCGCGACGAATGGATCGATTTATCCAACTCGGGATGGCGGCAAGTATTGAAGCGATTCAAGCATCAGGCCTCGAAGTAACTGACGCCAACGCTTCACGTATTGGCGTACACCTTGGTTCGGGTATCGGTGGGGTAGGAACCATAGAGTCGACTACCCAACTCTATTTGGAGAAAGGCCCACGCCGCGTATCGCCTTTCTATGTCCCAATGAGTATTGCCAACATGTTGTCGGGCGACGTGTCTATCATGTTTGGATTCAAGGGCCCAAACTTGACTATCGTTACTGCCTGTTCGACTGCGACCCATTCTATTGGTGATGCCGGGCGGTTAATCGAATATGGTGATGCTGATGTTATGGTGGCCGGTGGTGCAGAAGCGGCGATAACGCCTACCGGCCTCGCCGGTTTTGGCAATGCCAAAGCACTTAGTACCCGTAACGATGATCCAACCGCAGCAAGTCGTCCATGGGACAAGGACCGCGATGGTTTTGTACTCAGTGAAGGTGCTGGTGTCGTAATACTTGAAGAGCTCAGTCATGCCCAAAGGCGTGGCGCCACCATTTATGCAGAGTTGGCGGGTTTCGGTCTAAGTGGTGACGCCTATCATATGACTAGCCCGTCCGAAGATGGCGAGGGCGCAATGCGCTGCATGCAAAATGCCATGCGCAATGCTGGTATAAACCCGGAACAGGTGGACTACATCAACGCCCATGGGACCTCGACGGATGCCGGCGATCGGGCAGAGACCATGGCAATCAAGACCACGTTTGGTGAATATGCGTACAAGATTCCGATCAGCTCCACAAAGTCTATGACTGGCCATTTACTCGGTGCGGCAGGTGGGGTCGAGGCGGTGTATACCGCACTTTCGATATATCATCATACTATTCCTGCAACAATAAACCTTGTAACGCCTGGGAAAGACTGCGACTTAGATTTTGTACCTGGGAGTGCGCGCGAGAAAAATATTAAGGTCGCGTTGTCTAATTCCTTCGGCTTTGGCGGAACCAATGGCACACTTGTAATGTGCCAGGCTACGTGAGTCAATTAAGTTTACAAAAAAAATCCAGCGTATCTCCGGACTACACGTGCCAGACGCTGGAGTTCTCGCCTGACTTGCTCGCCGTGCATCGGGCGCACCCACAGCGCTACCCACATTTGTTGGAAAGCGTTGCTTATGGTACCTCGCAAGCACGCTACGATATTCTGTTTGCGTTTCCAGAAGACACGCTATCGTTGCAATCAGGTGAGCGGCTGTTGCACGATGGTCGCACCAACGTCGGCGATTTTTTAGATGAGTTCGAACGTACGTGGAGGGCGACCTCAGCCGGTCTGCCCAAACCATACGATCCCAGACCACTTGTGCCATTTACCGGCGGCTGGTTTGTGTACCTGGGCTACGAGCTGGCAGGACAGGTTGAGCCGAAACTTGGATTTGTTGTGACTGATCCGAACTTGCCAGTCGCATGTATGGTCCGCGTGCCAGCGGCGATAATTCGAGATCATCTCACGGGTGAAACATATTTGATGGCGGAATCGAATCGGGCGCAGACGCTCATTCCCGAAATGTGCCGGGATGCGCAACGCCGTGTTTCGAGTACGGATATCCCCATTGATCTGTTAGACCTTGTCGAGGACGATCCAGCTCGCTATCTCAGTGGTGTCGAACGCATACTTGCGTATATACAGGCCGGCGATGTGTTTCAGGTCAATCTCGCGCGCGCCTGGCAGGCGACACTACGAGACCCAGTCAACGCCGCCACCCTCTACGATCGGCTGCGTAGAGCCAACCCGGCGCCATTCGCTGGACTTATGACCCTCGGGCCGAATAGCGCGATCATTAGTTCTTCGCCAGAGCGTCTGGTGACGGTCCGCCAAAGAAGAATTAGTGCACGCCCTATTGCAGGTACTTATCCACGTAGTGATAACGAACGACAAGACCAACATTGGTCGCACGAGTTGCTGCGGCATCCAAAAGAACGGGCCGAACACGTCATGTTAATAGATTTGGAGCGCAACGACTTGGGACGGGTTTGCCAAACGGGGAGCGTGGAGGTGAAAGACTTCATGGTATTGGAGTCGTATCGGCACGTGCACCATATCGTTTCTGAAGTGGTTGGTGTCGTACGCGATGATGTGACACCAGGGCAGATTATTCGTGCCGTATTCCCCGGCGGGACCATAACCGGGTGTCCCAAGGTTCGATGTATGGAGATCATAGCGGAGCTGGAGTCTGACCCGCGTGGGCCGTATACAGGCTCGATGGGCTATATTAATCGTGATGGCAGCATGGACTTGAATATCCTGATTCGCACCATGGTGCTGCAGGATGACCGGGTGCACGTGCGTGCCGGCGCTGGCATTGTCGCCGACTCCAAACCGGACAGAGAGTTACAGGAAACACGGGCTAAGGCCAAAGGCATGCTGGCCGCCTTGGAAGTATGAGAGCACCGCCCACGATCTTAATTAACGGCGAGATTGGCGAGCACATATCGATTTCGGATCGGGCCCTGCAATACGGTGACGGTGTGTTCGAGACCATCGCCGTGCATCACGGGCGACCGTTACTTTGGCAGCAGCATATAGCGCGTTTGCTTGACGGTTGTGAGCGTTTGAGTATTAGACCGGCACCCGATCCAGAATCCCTGAGATGCGACGCTGACGAGCTTTGCGTGGATGCACAAAAGGCCGTCTTGAAAGTCCTGGTGACGCGTGGCGAATCCGGGCGCGGTTACGCAATATCGGCGCAAAACCGACCCAACCGGATTGCCATGCTATTGCCGTGGCCGACCTATCCGCGTGAATATGCCGATACCGGCGTGGAAGTGCGGATCTGCGATACGCGTATTTCACGCAACCCAGCGCTGGCCGGTATCAAACACCTCAATCGCTTGGAGCAAGTGTTAGCGCGATCCGAGTGGCAGTCGGAGTACGCCGAAGGTCTAATGTTAGATGAGGCAGGTAATATCATTGAAGGGACCATGACCAACCTCTTTCTGTGTTTACAGGGAACGTTGCTAGCCCCCGATCTGTCACAGTCTGGGGTAACCGGCATTATGCGCGCCGCCGTGCTTGATCGCGCTAGAAAAATGTCGTTACCATGCCAAGTCACTTCAATTACGCATGAGATGCTCGATGGTGCAGAAGAGGTTTTTCTCACCAATAGCATAATCGGCATTTGGCCGGTCAGGCGAATCGAATCTATACAATACAATATCGGTGGTACGACTCGACGGCTGCAAAAGGAAATAGAGGGCTCGCATTGTTTTGGTCAGGCTAGTTAAGTCTATCGTTGCCATTTCACTGATAGCGTTGGTTGCTATCGGTTCTTATTTGGCTTGGGCCTGGAACCATGAATTGGTACTTGGGTCGGACCGGCGGGTTGTTAAAACCGGCGTTTCGATGCATGCGTTCGCTCGCGAGTTACATCGCGAAGGTGTATTACCAGATAGATACTCGCTAGTATTGCTGGCACTTCTAAAAGGACAGGGGCGTGCCTTGAAGGCCGGTGAATACCAATTCGAGCCCGGTATGACGCAGCGGGCACTACTCGACCAAGTGGTTTCCGGCAAGGTAATCGAGTATCCGTTGGCGCTTATCGAAGGTTGGACGTTTCAGCAGGTCTTGCAGGCCATACATCAGGCACCAAAGATAGAAAACACGCTGGGCGAATCCAGCCCCGAACAAATCATGGACAAACTCGGCTATCCTGGATTGCATCCGGAAGGCCAGTTTTACCCCGATACGTACTACTACTCCGTTGGTACGTCTGATGTCAGTCTATTACGACGCGCATTCACCAGAATGCAGTCGCGGGTACACGCGGAATGGGCTGACCGAGAATCGGGGCTACCGCTGAACGATCCCTATGATGCGCTAAAGCTTGCCTCGATCGTAGAAAAGGAAACCGGCTTGACTAGCGAGCGACAGCTTATTGCCGGCGTATTCATCAATCGCTTAAGGCGCGGTACACGCCTGCAATCGGACCCCACGGTTATCTACGGGCTGGGCGTTTCGTTCAACGGTAACCTCACGCGTAAAGATCTGTTGCGCGATTCTCCGTATAGCACCTACACGCGTAGTGGGTTGCCACCAACCCCCATTGCCATGCCGGGTGGGGATTCGCTATATGCCGTCTTGCATCCGGCGACAACCAAGGCACTTTACTTTGTAGCCCGCGGGGATGGCAGCCATCAATTTTCCGAAACCCTAAGTGCTCATAACAAGGCGGTCATCAAGTATCAGTTGGTCGGAAGAAAAAGAGACTTCTCTTCGTATTCGATATCGAACTGAGTGACTAACCAACACAGAATCAAACGTGTAAATCCAAACATGGACCAGGGACTGTTCATCACCCTTGAGGGCATTGAGGGCGCGGGCAAAAGCAGTAACATCGAATACATCAAAGAGCTGCTGCAGCACCATGGGCGTGAAATAGTCGTCACCCGCGAACCTGGCGGCACGGAGTTGGGTGAGCGTATCCGAGCGCTATTACTAGATACACCTGGAGTTGAGATTCCCGCCGATACTGAGACATTATTGATGTTCGCGGCGCGCGCCGATCATCTAGAGAGAGTGGTCAGGCCCGCCTTGGCGCAAGGGAAAGTAGTTATTTGTGATCGGTTTACCGATGCGACCTACGCCTATCAAGGCGCGGGGCGGGGGGTTGGGCGCGAGCGCGTGGCCGAACTTGAAAACTGGGTGCAAGAGGACTTTCGGCCACAGCTCACCTTGTTGTTCGATGTTGCCGCTAATGTTGGTTTGCGACGTGCCGGCAACCGCAGCAATCCTGATCGATTTGAACGCGAAGATCAGCAGTTCTTCGACGCGGCGCGGCAGGCCTACTTAAACATAGCCGCACAAGAACCAAGGCGTGTAAAGGTAATCAATGCCGATGCCGATCCAGACGAAGTGAGAAAACAGATTGCCGAAATTTTCCAAGCCTTCTTTAAGGACTCATGAGTGAGCCGGCAAACAAACTAGAAAGCTATCCTTGGCACCGCGCACTATGGACGAGCCTCACGCGCGATCGCACCAGGCTTGTTCACGCCTTATTACTCAACGGCCAAATCGGGCTAGGAAAATCCACGTTTGCTACACAACTGTCGACGATGCTTCTGTGTGAAAACCCGAACCAGCATTCGCATGCATGTGGCAGCTGTAAGAGTTGTCTTTTGGTGAGTGCGGGGACTCACCCCGACTTGAAGCGAGTCGAACCGGCTGAGGAGGGCAGGGTAATCACTGTCGATCAAACTAGGGCCTTGGTCGAGTTTATGACACTGCGTCCTCATATTGCGCAACGCAAGGTGGTCATTCTGAGGCCGGCTGAGTCTATGAACACCAACGCTGCCAATAGTCTGCTCAAGATATTGGAGGAACCCCCGCTCGGCAACATCTTCATACTTGTGAGCCACCAACCGGCAAAGCTCCCGGCGACCATACGCAGCCGCTGTAGCCGAATTGAGTTCAAGCTACCGCCGCGTCACGACGGTATTGACTGGTTGCAGACCCAGGAGGTGTCTGTCGCGGATGCGGCCGTGTTATTGGGGTTGGCCGGGGGCGCGCCATTACGGGCACTGGAGCTGGATCAAACCGGCGTGATCGGTCAGCGCGAGCAGCTGTTGGTCGATCTAGAGGCGCTTCGTGCCGGGACAGCGGACGTGGTCGCCTGTGCAGCGCGCTGGCAGAAAATCGGTGCCGAATTTTCGCTTGCGTGGTTGCAGAGGCTAGTTGCAGATATGGTCAAAATCGACATGATCTCGCAACCTGAATCTTTCTTGGCCAACCACGACCTGGCATGCCGCTTGCAGGCACTAGGTGAGGAATTAGACTTAAAACAATTGTATGGTTTCGCCGACGCTGTTTCGCAAGCACGCGATTTGCTCGCCAGCCCGGTGGATAACTTATTGCTTTTGGAAGATATTCTGATACGCTGGTTTAGAGTAACCAGGAAAATAATACTACCTACAGAATAGGGCTGGACGGCAAACCCTCGCTTAAATGGCAGAAGCTCCAAAAAAACCTGTGCGGCCGGTGCCGTTGGCACGCCCTGGCGTGCTGTCGCTCACGATCAAGGATAAGAACGCGCTCTATGCCGCCTACATGCCGTATGTAAAGGGTGGCGGCCTATTTGTCCCTAGCAACCGGCGCTACAAACTGGGGGACGAGGTATTCATGCTGTTAACGTTGTTAGATAGCAAGGAAAAGATCCCCGTCGCCGGGCACGTCGTCTGGATTACTCCCGCTGGCGCTCAGGGCGGTCGTACGGCAGGCATTGGTATTCAATTCAGCGAAAAAGACGCTGGGGTTGCGCGCAACAAGATCGAGACAATCCTCGCCGGCAGCCTAGCCTCCGATCGCCCAACTCATACGATGTGAATGCTGGTAGATTCCCACTGCCACATCAACTTCGAGGCACTGCAGACCAATCTAGCGGATATCCTTGAACACGCCCGCGTCAACGGCGTGAGCCACATGCTTTGTGTGGCCGTCAACCTGACCGATTACCCGCAGGTTAAACAGCTGGCGCACACCTACGATCACATATTTGCCTCGGTAGGGGTACACCCGAACGAACACCCATCAGTCGAGCCTAGCATCGACGAGTTATTGAGGCTCGCCGATGATCCGCAGGTCGTCGCAATCGGTGAAACCGGCCTGGACTACTTTCGATCGGAGGGTGAGCTGGAATGGCAGCGCGAGCGTTTCAGATGCCATATACGCGCCGCTAGACAATGTGGCAAACCGTTAATCGTTCATATGCGAGATGCTTCTGATGATACCCTGCGAATCATGCAAGAGGAATCTGCCAACGACGTCGGTGGCGTAATGCATTGCTTTACCGCTACCGGGGAGGTCGCGAAGGCGGCGTTGGCGCTGGGCTTCTACATCTCCTTCTCAGGCATCGTTACGTTCAAGAACGCGGGGCCACTGCGCGAAGTTGCCGCCCAGGTGCCGATCAATCGTCTTCTGATAGAAACTGACTCGCCCTATTTGGCGCCGGTGCCCTACCGAGGCAAGACCAACCAACCTGCGTATGTTCGGCATGTGGCTGAACAGCTCGCCGAGTTGCGTGAGATCCCGTTTGCGGAATTGGCCGAACAGACGACTCAGAATTTCTTTTCGTTATTCAAAGACGCCGATCGTAAATTTGCTTTAAACCGAATCGATTGTTAGAACAAGGTCTATGTGAGCTAAACTAAGCGACGCCATTGGTATTTGCCTCGTCATGAATGAAGAAACCTTTTCCGTTCAGCGTCAACAAATGGTGCGCGAAATCATGGGTCATACGGCCCAAGTCGCCGAGCACATCGAAAAGGCGGGGTTAGCCACACGCGTATTGGAGGCTATGGCCAAGGTGCCGCGACATGAATTCGTACCGGTGGAAATCCAAGCCTATGCCTATGCGAATTCGCCGTTGCCCATCGGCTACGGTAAAACGATCTCGCAGCCGTTTATCGTGGCATTGATGACCGATCTGCTCGATCTGCGGGAAACCGACATCGTGCTCGAGATCGGCACGGGATTCGGTTATCAGGCCGCCATCCTGGCCGAATTAGCGCATAAGGTGTACAGCGTCGAGATACTAGATGAGCTGGCAGTGCAGGCGCGAAATCGCTTGGGGAGGCTAGGCTATGACAATATCGAGACATGCGTGGCCAATGGCTACCACGGTTGGGGCGAGCATGCGCCGTTCGACAAGATCATGGTCACGGCGGCACCCGAGCTCATTCCTCCACCGAACATGTCGGAGACTCCCCCACCGCGACCCGCGTGAAGCAGGATCAGGAAGATGAGTGCTAAAGAGATGAGCAATTGGAAAACGGCGACGAATCCGTCTTAATGAAAACAATAGAATAAGAACGATATCTAATCTCTATTCGAGAATGGCCTTTACTATCCTATAGGCTCTCTATAGACGCATTGCGGCATCCGCATCAATCAACTCGAACAACAACGCGAAGCGCCCGGCAAAACGATCGATGAGCTAAGAGAAATCGAGCGACAGGTGTTACTCACGCTGAAACAGCAGGGCGCGCACGAGAACATAAAGGAATTGGAAGCAACCACAGGCATGCCCGACTAGCCGCAACATACCTGGTGTTGAGCTGCACAAGTGGTGATACTTCGCGCCTTACCCTTAACACGACCAAACAACCACGATGCCGGACCTCAGTGGCAAGACACTTTTTATCACCGGCGCAAGCCGAGGCATTGGAAAATCCATTGCGATGCGTGCCGCTGGCGACGGTGCCAATATCGTGGTGGCGGCAAAGACGACGGAACCCCACCCTAGGTTGCCAGGAACCATCTATACCGCGGCAGATGAGATAGAAGCGGCGGGAGGAAGGGCGCTGCCTATGACCGTCGATGTACGCGACCTCGACGCGATGATAACGGCGGTTGAGAAAGCCAAGACCGCGTTTGGTGGTATCGACATCCTCGTCAACAATGCCAGCGCCATCAGCCTAACTGGGACGCTAGAGACTCCAATGAAGCGCTTCGACCTGATGTTTTCGGTCAATGTACGGGCCACGTTCGCCTGCTCGCAGGCCTGCCTGCCGCATCTCAAGTGCGCTCAAAATCCGCATATCCTCAACCTGGCTCCGCCCCTGGATATGCGTGCCCGCTGGTTTAAAGATCACTGTGCGTACACCATGTCCAAGTACGGCATGAGCATGTGTGTGCTCGGCATGGCGGAAGAATTCAAGCAAGATGGGGTGGCGGTGAACGCGCTGTGGCCGCGCACGGTGATCAATACGGCGGCGGTGGCCATGGTCGGTGGGCCGATCAAACCCGCTAATTGTCGAACTCCTGAGATCGTAGCCGAAGCCGCTTACGTGATTTTGACCCGGGATGCGAAAACGTGTACCGGTAATTTCTTCATTGACGATGAGGTGCTGGCCGAGGAGGGTATCCGGGACCTCGAACGCTACGCAGTGACGCCGGGCGCCGCGCTTGTTTCAGATCTATTTGTCGAGTGAGTGAACAGGGGCGGGCTGCGTGTAATGGACGAATTGGATTTGAAATCACCTTATATTGTTTTTATATTACTATGATTAATAAATAAAAGATCTTTCTTGTGCATACATGACCGGGCATACTGATCGGTAAGTAAGCAGTCAACTTTCCTTTAGGTAAGGGAGCTGGATCCAGACTGGCTAGGTGTTCGCTCGATTCGGGGCCAAGCGGCACCTTTGGCTAGGCGGCCAAAACCCGCTGTTACAAGGCGTATCACAAGCGAGTTTGGCGACACCGCTGAAGACTAAAGATAACAACCGGGGTTGAATTGGGGAGAGAGACGAGGCGTCGTGCAAAGTCGTCTGAAAAGCGGTCTCAGAGCCCGATAGGGACGTTTCTGTGCGAATGTAGGAATGGTGTGTTCCGGTTAGTGGTGCAGGGGCACATTCTCGCACGGGCCGCAAAGATATTGTCCGATCAAACCCTAGTCATTCGGGGGAGCCTGATCTTGAGCTTGGGTTTCGTCTGCTTTGTGTCTGGCGAAACCGCCTTGGTATACCTGGGTGCGGCGCTGATGGCGTTAGGGAATGGGCTGATGGGCCCTCAGTGATGTCGAGACGAGCGACACGCGCCGGCCAGGTTTAACAGGGCTCGGTTCAAGGGGTTGCGAGCAGCGTGGGCGCGGTTGCCAGTATTGTCGGTCATTTTCGCACTCTTGTTGTTCTTCCTCGTTGAGCGCGGCCCGCAAGGCGTCGTCRGACGCTGGCGGCCGCGCTGTGCTCGGCCTCGTCCGGCGCCACCGCCCACAATTTCTCGAGGTTGTAGAAGGCGCGAACCTCGGGACGGAACAGGTGCACGATGACGTCGCCCGCATCGATCAGCACCCAGTCGGCGAGCGCGCGGCCTTCGACGCCCGGCGTGCCGTAGCCGGCGTGCTTGAGCTTGACGATGAGCTTTTCGGCGAGCGCCGCGACCTGGCGCTGGGAGCGGCCGCTGGCGATGACCATGAAATCCGAAATGGTCGTCTTGTCGGCGACGTCCATGACGATGATGTCTTCGGCCATGCCGTCGTCGAGCGACGTATTGATCAGATCCAGCAGCTTCGCCGATAGCATCGCCGCGGCGCTCTTGGCGGCTCTTTTGCGTGACTTGGCTATGCTCGTCTCCCTCAGTTTGCGCCGTCTGCGCCGTCTGCGCCGTTGCCTCGCCCGGCGCGCGCATTGCGGATGCCCGTCGCCGAGGCGGGGTGCGGCTTGCCGCGAATGAATACCCACGCCGGCGGATCGGTGACGGCGAGCGATTTCGCCCGTCGTGCGTCGAGGCGCGCCCGCCGGAAGCGGCGCGCCGCCTTGCCCGCCAACGCACTATAAGAATAGGTTGACCGATCGATGACGGCAATGGGTGCGCGGCTAAAGATTTTCGGCCAGTCCTTCCAATGTTCGATCTGCGCCAGGTTGTCGGCGCCCATCAGCCAGACGAAGGCGTGGCGCGGAAAGCGGCGGCCCAACGCGGCGAGCGTATCGGCGGTATGGCGGGTGCCGAGCCGG
>LXTK01000169.1 GCA_001643475.1 Proteobacteria bacterium SPGG2
CAGGCTCGAGGATTCCATCGGGATACGCTCACGCGTGAACAAATAGAACGCTAGTACTATCAACGCCAGCACCGCCATGGCATGGGCATCGGGTAGTGGTGGAAAATTCATCTCGGACTCCTCGCGGCAATTACTGTCAGCTAATGGGTAGCTACACAGAATAGAAACCTAGTTATGGTGACTGCTTTACGACCACGTTGTCACGAAGATAAACGGGTAGCGCATGCTCAGCCGAGACGGCCTCATCGTTGTTAAAGCCTGACTCTCCAAGTCGCGCCACGTCACGGGCATGTGGATGACCGCCTTGAGACCAATCTTTAACGCGATCTCCGAGACGCGCCTTCAGTTCCTCCGCGTACTGATCCCAACCACTACCGACACCAAACCAATCACCAGTCTCAGGTACTGGGACTTCCCCCGGCGCCACCACACGTTCGCCGCCCATGAGGGTCATTATGCCATCTGGCCCGCGACGATAGGCGCCCCAGTAGACCTGAGACATGCGGGCATCAAAGGCGGCCAGCACCCGACTTTGGCGCTGGCCCTGTGCCATGGTGGCCAGAGATGACACCGGCACAACCGGCAACCCGGCACCAAAAGCGAGACCCTGGGCCACACCCGCGCCGATACGAAGGCCGGTAAACGAACCGGGGCCCCGCCCAAACGCCAGGACATCCAGGTCCGCCAATGCCAGCGCCGCCTCAGCCAGCACCTCATCAATCATCGCCAGTATGCGCGATGAGTGCTGCAAACCGAGCTCAAAACGATCACAGATGTGGCCATCTACGGACAGCGCGACGCTACAGGCTTCGGTTGATGTATCAAGAGCCAAAATTTTCACGCGAGTCCGATATTACCCCGACCCACGCCCAGCACCTACTGAGACAAATCCGCGCTCACGGCCATATTTGCCTCTTTACGTGAGGACTGTGTAATGTCAAACTACGGCATTGAATAAACAACAACGATAAATCGTTGTTCTAATCGGGCGGCAAAAGCCGCCCTTTTCTTTTGCAGACCACGAGTCTTCACGTAGTCGGCGGTCTATCATTCTCGTTGGCGAAAAAACTCTCGACCTCGGCCAGATCTTGGGTCAGTGGCATTGGTGGCAAGCTGGCCAGGAACGACTTTCCATAACCCTTACTTAGGAGGCGTGGATCGCACAGCATCAGTACACCACGATCGTTCTCATCACGGATAAGTCGACCGGCGCCCTGATTCAAAGCGATAACCGCGTTAGGAAGCTGGTATTCGAGGAAGGGATTGCGCCCGACTTGCTCCATTGCTTCTCCACGAGCACGTAGAACGGGGTCGTCCGGCGACGCAAACGGGAGCTTATCTATAATGACACAAGACAGCGCGTCCCCACGCACATCCACACCCTCCCAAAAACTACTCGTTCCAAGCAATACCGCATTGCCGGCCGCGCGAAAACGCTCTAGCAATACACTTCGCGGTGCGTTACCTTGTACGAACAATGGGTATGAAATCTTACTCGCCAACAAGTCGGTCGCAATATGAAGCGCCCGATAGCTAGTAAACAACATGAACGTACGACCGCGACTGGCCGTCAGTACGGGTAGTGCCGCCTCGATAACCTTTTTGGTGTAATCTGGATTTGCAGGGTTAGGCATCCCTGTCGGAATGTACATAAGCGCCTGGCCTGCATAGTCATACGGACTCTCCCAGCGATAGGTATCGGCTACCTCAAGACCCATCTGCGCCTGGTAATGATCAAAACGCTGGCCAACGGTCAGGGTAGCGGACGTAAAAATCCAAGCCCTATCTCCGTCTTCCACGTGCTGGCGGAATGGCGTAGCCACATCCAAGGCCGTGAGATGCAAACTAACACCGCGTCCGCTAGTTTCGAACCAGGCGACATATTCAGGGGGCGGCGACTCACTGATCGTATACAGTCGTTCGAGTAAGTCGACCGCCCGACGCCCGCAATTCGCCAACCCCTGACCCTTGCCAGCCGCGACCTCTAACGCCACCGCAAGCTCAGAGAGTAAAGCCTTTAGATCGGCTAAGGTCCTTTGTATCGCATCTTCGCCCACCACCACATGCCAGGCCTCGCGTCGCGACGCCCTACCAAAGGCGAGCCGGAAATCTGCCGTCGCTTTTTCTACTCGATGTGCCCGCTCCTGCAAATCGGGAATCCCACTCTGTTCCCTTAAGTCCTCAGCAATGGTATCGCGACATAAATTCAGAAGCTGGTGGCTACTCAAAATCACACCGAAAAATGTGCTGGCGATCTCCGGCAGTTGGTGCGCCTCATCAAAGATCACGGCATCCATACCGGGTAGCAGCTGTCCGAAGCCCTCCTCCCGTAGCGCTAGGTCGGCAAAGAACAAATGATGATTGATGACCACAATTTCGGCGTCGAGGACTTCACGTCGTGCGCGATTAACGAAACAATCATCATAATAAGAACATGCACTGCCTAGGCAATTGTCTGCGGTCGACGTTACCATTGGCCAAATGCCCGAGTCCTCAGAGACATCCGTGACTTCAGCGATATCCCCGTAGCGCGTTGCGTCGGCCCATCGGGCAACGCGTAGTATATCGCTGGCATCACCATCGCCATCCATAGAACCACTTTCCCGCGCACACGCCAATCTATATAAACAAACATAGTTAGCGCGGCCCTTCAGTAGCGTGGCCGCAATGGGCGTCCCCAGCGCATCGCGCACCAGCGGCAAGTCTCGATTGAATATCTGATCTTGGAGGTTCTTGGTGCCACTTGAGATCAATATTCGCTTGCCCGATTTCAGTGCTGGCACCAGGTAAGCAAACGTTTTGCCGGTGCCCGTACCCGACTCGCCAACGAATACGCTGTTATGTGCCAACGCGTCCTCGATGCGCATGGCCATGTCTTGTTGACCGGCTCTCGGGCTAAACCCCGGTAATAGACGCACAAATGGTCCATCCTCACCAAGGACATCTGCACTCGTTTCAGGTGGTGTCACTATTTGCTGGGCCATCGATGACTCTCTAAGACCGGCGCCCGCGATATTAACAGCTTTCGTGCACGTAAAAATGTGCCCCGCAGTTGCCAGGCTAGCCGCGCCCAGTCCGAGGGCGTAGGATAAGGTTCATGTGTGGACGCTATTGTTAGCTACGCCGCACGAACGTTTCATCGCGCGTTTCCGCCTACAACGCGCAGCCGAGCTGGTGCCACGCTACAACATAGCCCCTAGTGAATCGGTAGCGGCCATACGCGAAAACGTGAACCAAGAACGGGAGCTCGCACTACTTCGCTGGGGCCTGGTTCTATCGACCACCAAAGACACAAAAATGGCTATCCCATGATTAATGCGAGG
>LXTK01000286.1 GCA_001643475.1 Proteobacteria bacterium SPGG2
TCACTACCGACCATATTTCACCGGCCGGTGCGATCAAGGCGGACAGCCCGGCGGGCCAGTATTTGATCGCGAATAATGTCGAGCCCTTGCAATTCAATTCCTATGGCTCGCGTCGTGGCAATCATGAAATCATGATGCGTGGTACGTTCGCCAATATCCGCTTACGCAATGAGATGGCGCCGGGTACGACCGGCGGCGTCACGCGACATATGCCAAGTGGCGAACAGATGTCGATCTATGATGCAGCCATGAGGTATAAGAGTGAAGCTGTCCCACTCGTTGTAATAGCCGGCAAGGAGTATGGCGCTGGGTCATCGCGTGACTGGGCCGCCAAGGGATCGTTGCTGTTGGGTGTGCGGGCCGTGATTGCCGAAAGCTTTGAGCGCATCCATCGGTCCAACTTGGTTGGCATGGGTATTTTACCACTGTTGTTTACGAACGGCGCTACCCGCAAGACGCTAAAACTGGATGGCAGTGAGACTTACGATTTCATCGGCTTAGATGGTGAGATCAGTCCACGCATGTCAGTGCAATTCCGCATCGTTCGCGCCGATGGCTCTGAAGGTACAGTAACTTTGGAGTGTCGCATCGACACTATGAATGAGATCGAATACTACAAGAATGGTGGCATTCTGCAGTTTGTTCTGCGGCAATTGCTGGCGAAACCCGAGGACCGAGACGCCGCCTAAGTCGGAGCGAAGAAACCCCGCTAAGCAGCTCTATCAAAAAAGGGACAAAGGCCATGTCTAAAGAACTGGATGATGATGCACTTGAATATCATCGCTGTGATCCGCCCGGGAAGCTCGCGATCGTAGCGACTAAGCCCATGGCCACGCAGCGCGATCTCGCGCTCGCCTATTCACCTGGTGTGGCCGCTGCTTGCCGAGAAATCGCACTCGATCCAACCGAAGTCTCTCGCGTGACTGCACGCGGAAATTTAGTAGCGGTGATCAGTAATGGTACTGCCGTGCTTGGGCTTGGCGCTATTGGTGCGCTTGCGGCCAAGCCGGTCATGGAGGGTAAGGCAGTACTGTTTAAGAAATTCTCCGGTATCGATGTGTTCGACATCGAAATCAATGAATACGATCCGCAGAAGTTTGTCGATGTGGTCGCCACTCTGGAACCCACTTTCGGTGCCATAAATCTCGAAGACATCAAGGCGCCGGAATGTTTTGAGATTGAGAAGGCGCTACGGGAGCGCATGAACATCCCGGTATTTCACGACGATCAACACGGGACCGCCATTATTGTTAGCGCTGCCATCGTAAATGGACTACGGGTAGCCGGCAAAGAGCTTGCCAAGGTAAAACTGGTGACCTCGGGCGCAGGTGCCGCGGCATTGGCGTGTTTGGACTTGCTGGTGCGTATGGGTCTGCCGCGTAAGAACATTACAGTTACCGACATCATCGGGGTCGTGTATGAAGGGCGGGTTGAAGAGATGGATCCCTACAAGGCGCGTTATGCTCAGCGCACAAGTGCGCGCACGCTCGATGATGTGATCGACGGTGTCGATATTTTCCTTGGCTTATCAGCACCAGGCGTGCTCAAGCCAGACATGGTCAAACGCATGGCAGAAAAGCCGTTGATTCTAGCGCTTGCCAACCCGGTGCCGGAGATCATGCCCGACGAAGCCAAGGCGGTGCGCCCCGATGTCATTATGGCAACCGGGCGTTCTGACTTTCCCAACCAAGTAAATAATGTGCTCTGCTTTCCGTTCATTTTTCGCGGCGCGTTGGATGTCGGTGCCACGACCATCAACGAGGAAATGAAGCTCGCCTGCGTGCAAGCGCTGGCCGATCTCGCGATGGCGGAGCCGTCCGATGTAGTGCAGCGGGCCTACGGCGGAGAGTCACTCACGTTTGGGCCCGAGTATCTGATTCCTAAGCCGTTTGATCCACGCTTGGTCATCGAATTGTCGTCGGCAGTAGCGAGGGCAGCGATGGACAGCGGTGTCGCCACGCGTCCGCTCGAGGACCTTGGAGCATACCGTCGTTCTCTCAGTCAGTTTGTGTTTCGATCGAGCGGTGTAATGGAACCCATCTTCGAGAAAGCGAAGGAGCAACCGCGACGATTGGTATATGCGGAGGGCGAAGAACGACGTGTCTTACAGGCAGCGCAACAGGTTATCGATGAGGGTCTGGCCTTCCCAATTCTTATCGGCCGACCCGACGTGGTTGAGTACCGACTCAAGGAGTTTGGGCTTCGTATGAGGGCCGGTGAAGATTTCGAGCTCGTAAATCCATTGTCTGATCCAAGGTTTCGTGAGTACTGGGCAGAATATCACGAGATTATGGGGCGCAAAGGCGTATCGCCAGACGCGGCAAAGACGGTGGTGCGTATCCAGAATACCGTGATTGCTGCACTCATGGTTCGTCGTGGCGACGCACATGCGATGCTGTGTGGGACGGTTGGCCCATATCGCCCACATTTAAAGAATTTGGTCGAAGTAATCGGTAAGGCCAAGGGCGTTCGAGATGTATCCACGTTGGTTGCGCTTATTCTTCCCCATGGTACGTACTTTATGTGTGACACGCACGTAACGCCAAACCCGACCTCGGAGGAGATTGCCGAAATGACCCTTCTCGCCGCCGAGGAAATACGTCGGTTTGGGATTACGCCGAAAGCGGCGTTGTTATCGCACTCCACCTTCGGGTCATTTGATACCGAGTCATCGCACAAGATGCGTGCAGCAGTTGAGATCTTGCATCAACGCGCACCCGAGCTTGAAGTGGATGGTGAGATGCACGCAGAGGCGGCATTATCGGAGGAGATCCGGCAGGCGACGTTTCCTGCCTCCAAATTGAAGGGCCCAGCAAATCTATTGATAGCGCCAAACATCGAGTCGGCCCATATTGCCCATGGCCTGTTAAAGATGTTAGGAGGCGGAGTGTCCGTGGGCCCGATGCTGCTTGGTGCCGCCAAACCCGCGCATGTGGTGACGCAGTCGATTACGGTGCGCGGTCTCGTTAATATGAGCGCGTTGACCGTTGTGCAAGCGCAGGTTGAGTCTGATGAAGTTGCTGCAAACAAAGCTCGTGCGACGCGGGTGAAATGAGTACCTCACGAAGGAAGCATGGTTGTATGCATCATGTAGGGGAGAAAGCCGCATCAGTTCGCGACGGAGGGGAAGATGCTGGACACCGCTAAAGACATAGACCCGATTGAAACGCAGGAGTGGTTAGAGGCGCTAGAAGCCGTATTCGAACGTGAGGGTACTGAGCGTGCCCATTTCCTATTAGAACATTTGATCGACACCGCACGCCGCTCTGGTGCGCATTTACCTTATAGCGCTAATACTGCCTATCTGAATACTATTCCACCAACGCAAGAGGAACGCAGCCCCGGGGATGCGGCCATGGAATGGCGCATACGTTCCATCATCCGATGGAACGCGCTCGCCATGGTTGTTCGTGCTAACCGTATCACCAGCGAACTCGGCGGTCACATCGCCAGCTTCGGGTCGGCGGCGACATTGTACGATGTCGGTTTCAATCACTTCTGGCATGCGCCCAGCGACAAGCACGGTGGCGACCTTGTGTTTATTCAGGGACATTCGGCACCTGGTATCTATGCGCGTGCGTTTCTGGAGGGGCGCATTACCGAAAAACAACTGCTCAAGTTTCGCCAAGAAGTCGATGGCGATGGTTTGTCATCCTATCCGCATCCTTGGCTGATACCCGACTTCTGGCAATTTCCCACCGTATCGATGGGACTTGGTCCTATCATGGCGATCTATCAAGCGCGCTTCCTAAAGTACCTACACAACCGCGGCATTCTTGATACCGCAGGTCGCAAAGTGTGGGCGTTTCTAGGTGACGGCGAGTGCGATGAGCCAGAATCTTTGGGCGCGATTTCGCTTGCGGCCCGCGAGCGCCTCGACAACCTGATCTTTGTCGTCAACTGCAACTTGCAACGCCTCGATGGACCCGTACGCGGCAACGGTAAAATCATTCAAGAGCTAGAAGCTGACTTTCGTGGTACTGGTTGGAACGTCATTAAAGTAATCTGGGGTTCCTACTGGGATCCTTTGCTGATGCGGGATACCAAGGGTTTGCTGCGCCAACGCATGGAGGAGGCCGTCGACGGCGAATATCAGGCGTTTAAGGCCAAGGGTGGTGCTTACACGCGGGAACACTTCTTCGGCAAGTATCCCGAGCTCAAAGCGATGGTTGCGAACATGACGGATGAAGACATCTGGCGTTTGAATCGTGGTGGCCATGATCCGCACAAGCTGTATGCAGCCTATGCGGCAGCGGTGAAGCACCAGGGCCAGCCGACCGTGATCTTGGCTAAGACGGTCAAGGGTTATGGTATGGGAGAGGCCGGCGAGGGCCAGAATATTACCCACCAGCAAAAGAAGATGGGTGAAGATGCGCTCAAGGCGTTCCGGGATCGCTTCAACATACCGATATCGGACGAAGAAATTGCCGACATGCCATTTTATAAGCCACCGGAAGATAGTGCAGAGATCCAATACCTTAAAGCGCGACGAAAAGCGCTTGGCGGCTATCTGCCGAGTCGACGCATCAACGCTGATCCGCTGCCGATTCCAGAGCTCAAGGCGTTCGAAGCACAACTCAAGGGCACGGGTGAGCGTGAGATCTCTACGACCATGGCGTTTGTACGCATACTGACAACGCTCACGCGCGATAAGAACATCGGTAAGTATATCGTTCCCATCGTGCCTGATGAGGCCCGCACCTTTGGCATGGAAGGGTTGTTTCGACAACTGGGCATCTATTCTTCGGTTGGCCAGTTATATGAACCGGAGGATGCGGCACAATTGATGTACTACCGTGAGGACAAGAGCGGTCAGGTATTGGAAGAAGGTATCACCGAAGCAGGCGCATTTTGTTCGTGGATGGCGGCGGCGACCGCCTACAGTACCCACGGCACCGCCATGATTCCTTTCTATGTCTTTTATTCGATGTTTGGGTTTCAGCGTATTGGTGATTTGGCTTGGGCGGCTGGTGATATGCAGGCGCGTGGATTTCTCATTGGTGGCACCGCAGGCCGGACAACGCTCGCCGGTGAAGGTTTGCAGCACCAAGACGGGCACAGCCACATATTGGCGTCGACGATCCCCAATTGTGTTGCCTACGATCCAACGTTCTCCTATGAAATGGCGGTAATCATCCAGGATGGCTTGCGGCGAATGTTTAAGGAGCACCAGAACATCTACTACTACATCACCGCTATGAATGAGAATTACCCGCATCCGGATATGCCCAAGGGGGTTGAGGAAGGAATTCTCAAGGGCATGTATCTATTCCACATCGGTATGTGGTTCTCGGTACCGATGGCTATGGTCGCAGCGATACGCGAAAGCAACTGCGCAAACACTTTGAAGTCGATCGACATTGGGTGGTTGTGGCAGCGCTCAAGGCGCTAGCCGACGAGGGCACACTGCCTGCCTCGAAAGTCACCGCGGCCATCAAGAAGTACGGCATCAACCCGGAAAAACCGAACCCCCTCACGGCTTAATTACAAAACTGGCCCTGGCATGACGCGGAATAACAATGGGACGCACAACCGTGGCTAGCGTGAAAGAAGTACTTGTACCCGATATCGGCGACTTCAGTAATGTCGATGTCATTGAAGTGTTGGTGTCAGTCGGGGATCGGATTAATGCCGAGGATCCCTTAGTTACGCTGGAAAGTGATAAAGCGATGATGGATGTCCCGGCGCCGTATGCGGGGATCGTTAAAGAGCTGAAGATCAATGTTGGTGACAAGGTGGGCCAAGGATCGCCGATCGTAGTGATGGAGTTGGAGGATATGGAAGCCGCCGACGATTCGTCGATACCGGCTGTACCCGATGAAACCAGAGACGTTGCACCAGCGGTTACGCCCAGCGAGACCACACAAGCAGGTCCCGAGCCTGAACCGGCTTCACAGGCTTCTGCCCCAGTTGGCACTGCAAAGCGCCCACCACCGTCATCGTTACCGCCACCGGTGGAAAAATCTGGCGGCACCAGACCGCACGCAAGCCCATCAGTGCGCGCATTCGCGCGTGAGCTCGGTGCCGATCTGACCCAGATTAGGGGAAGCGGTCCCAAGGGACGCATTTTAAAAGAGGACGTTCAGGGATTTATTAAGGGGCGACTGGCGCAATCCATGAGCGCGCCGCCGGCCGGTGGTTTGGCCGTGCCGGCGATGCCCGAGGTCGATTTTTCTAAGTTTGGCGAAATCGAACTGCAACCGCTGAGTCGGATCAAGAAGATCGCCGGTCCGCACCTCCATCGTAGTTGGCTGGTGGTGCCACACGTCACGCAACACGACGAAGCAGATATCACCGAACTAGAGGCCTTCCGCAAGAAGCTCAAGGAAGAGGCGAGCAAACAGGGCGTGCGATTGACGCCGTTGGCTTTCATTATGAAGGCCTCGGTCGCCGCTCTGAAGAAACACCCTGAGTTCAACGCATCACTCGATCCAATCGGAGAAAACCTGATCCTCAAGAAGTACTACCATATCGGCGTCGCCGTCGACACAGCGGATGGGCTTGTCGTGCCAGTAGTACGCAATGTCGATGAGAAGGGGGTGTTCGACCTGGCGGCGGAACTCGCGGACATTGGCGCGCGCGCGCGCGATAAGAAACTCACACCTACTGATATCCAGGGTGGTTGCTTCACCATCTCCAGTCTAGGTGGTATCGGTGGCACCGCATTTACACCGATCGTGAACGCGCCCGAAGTCGCTATCCTGGGTGTATCGCGATCGGCCATGCAGCCCGTCTACAAAGATGGCCAGTTTGTTCCGCGACTGATTCTGCCGCTTTCACTTTCCTATGACCACCGAGTCATTGATGGTGCCCAGGCTGCGCGTTTCACAAGCTATCTCAGCCTTGTCCTTACCGACGTGCGGCGTCTCCTGTTATAAGTCGTTCGCAAACCATGCATAAATCGAACGCCTGCGTTTATGAGTGACGTCATAGAAATCAAAATACCGGATATCGGTGACTTCGAGGACGTGGATGTCATCGAGGTCTATGTCTCGCCCGGAGACAGTGTAAACGTCGAAGACCCACTGATCTCGCTTGAGAGCGACAAAGCGACCATAGACGTGCCATCGCCATCGGCTGGAGTTGTCAGCGAGGTCAAGGTAGCTGTCGGTGATAAAGTCTCACAAGGTTCGTTGATTGTTGTCTTGCAGGGCACGGCAGCGGAGCCACCAGCGACAACCGCGA
>LXTK01000143.1 GCA_001643475.1 Proteobacteria bacterium SPGG2
GCTCCAGCTTATTGACATGTGATGAACATGAATATATGCTATCAACATGTCTAAGATGATCCAGCTGCGCAATGTGCCGGATGCGCTTCATCGCAAGCTGAAGGCGAGGGCGGCGTTGGAAGGGATGTCGTTGTCTGATTATCTTGTGGCAGAAATTCGGCGCACTGCCGAACGACCGACGTTGAGAGAACTGCGCGAGCGTCTGGACCGGCGGGCGCCGGTTAGGCTGCGTGTGCCACCCGCGAAGGCGGTGCGAGAAGAACGAGACCAACGGTGATTGTGGTCGATGCGTCGGCCGTGCTCGAGGTGCTTCTCCGTACTGAAGTGTCGCCGCAAATCGAAAGACGTATCTTCGCATCTACACAGGCCCTCCACGCCCCCCACTTGCTCGACCTGGAAGTCGCGCAAGTCCTTCGCCGTTATACCGCTTCAGGAGATATAGAGGCCGACCGTGGATTGGAGGCGCTAGCTGATCTTGTCGACCTGCCCGTCACCCGCTATCCGCACGATCCATTCTTATCGCGGATATGGGAGCTGYGMCATAACYTAACMGCATACGATGCCGTTTATGTYGCGYTGGCCGAAGCTTTGTCGGCGCCGTTACTGACACGGGACGCGCGCTTGGCGTCGGCGTCTGGAMACAGGGCGRTAATCGAGGTTGTGTAGGGTTTACTGTTCCGAACTCTTTAACSSGCGTAGATGTARGAGACATTACTCGAATTTCTTCATCCGCGTGAGACAACCGAAAAACCCATTTCATCCAGGAGARATCCTGCTWGARGARTTYTTGARGCCGGCTGAGATCACGCAAACGAGCTTGCTGATCGGCTTGGCTGGACAAAGACGCGACTCAACGAGCTGATAAAAGGCAAGCGCGGTATAACGGTTGACTCCGTGCTTGATCTAGCGGACGTACGTGGCACATCCGCCAAACTTTGGATGAACCTGCAGGCGACTTACGATCTTGACTAGGCTAGCAAACGAAGGCGGGTCGCCTAGCTGGTTACCTCAAATCGTCAGATATCCCTAATCCGTCGCTAGTTCAGCACCTCTGGCCAATTCTCATTAGCTGCATCGATGCAACTAGGGATGTTTTTCGCCCATCGACTTCGAACCCCGGGACTGTAGTTGAGATAAAGCTTGTCATCGACGACGGTCCAGGCCTCGGCCACGGTGCTGGCGGTGTAGCCTTCAGACACCGCGTAGGCGCAGTAACCCCCATACTGTGGCGCATATTTTTCGGGGTCCGCCTCGAACAGAGCCAGATTCTCGGCGCTGGCGAACTTGAACTTCTCACCCATCCACTCGAACGTGTAGTCATTGTTGCCTTTGGTCGGCTTACCTTCGGTGAAATAGGCCACGGGATCGTAGCCGCGGATAGCACCATCGCTGGTGGCAAACACGGGTGGTTTGCCGGCATAGGCCAGCGGGAGTAATAACAATAGACCAATAACGACTAGCAGTTGTTTTCGCAACATTCTATTGTTCTCCGTGTGGGCTGGTTCTGTTACTTCGTTCGGTGGGCGGCGCAAAAGTTCCGCTCAAAGGGGTGGTGTTACTTACGTTTCAGCAACACATAGACGGCACCGGTGCCGCCATCGTTGGGGCGGGCTGAACAGAAGGCCAAGACCTCGTCTTTCTTGCGCAACCAGGCGCTAACTTTTCCCCTCAGGATCGGCAAGTTACTGACGGAACCCAAACCTTTTCCGTGGATAATTCTGACGCAGCGCTTGCCCTCTTTGCGGGCGCGACGCAGAAAGGTATTGATCAGTTCATGCGCTTCGGCCACCCGCTGGCCGTGCAAGTCGAGCTCCGCCTCAAGGGCATATTGGCCGCGTCTAAGCTTTCGCACCACGTTGGTTTGCAGGCCGGAGCGCACAAACAGCAGTTCATCACCGGTTTCTATGTCGGCATCGTCATGGTCCGACAGCAGGCTTTGCATGACTTCCTGGTCATCGCGTTGGGATTGCTCAGGAATCGGGCGCCGGCGCTCGCGAAACGGGGTAGCGCGGTCTTGTTTGATACGTTGGACACCGTTCATCGCGTCGTCAAACGAGGTGTTTTTCTTGTCGTTGGGCTGATCATTCATGGCACTATCGGTCTTACGCTCGATTCTCAAGGTATACATAGCAGATTCGATGGGTGTGCGGCAGTTATGCGCCCTTCAAGAAACGGTCTGCATCTAGCGCCGCCATACAACCACTGCCGGCGGAGGTAACGGCTTGCCGATAGACATGGTCTTGCACGTCACCGGCTGCAAAAACACCGGGAACGCTGGTCGCGGTAGAATCACCATTGCAACCGGCATTGGTGATGATGTAGTTGTTCTCCATCTTTAGCTGTCCGGCAAAGAGCTCGGTGTTGGGTGTGTGGCCGATGGCGATGAACACGCCTTGCACGTCGAGTTCCTTGGTGCCGCTGCATGTGGTCTCCTTGATGCGAAGCCCGGCGACCCCATTGTCGTCGCCAAGGATCTCATCGACGACATAATTGAGCTCAAGCTTGATATTGCCGCCGTCGCCCGTACGCTCCATGACGCGGTCTATGATGATGGCTTCCGCGCGGAACTCCTCGCGCCGGTGTACCAGCGTGACTTCGGACGCGATGTTAGAGAGATAAAGCGCCTCTTCGAACGCGGTATTGCCACCGCCGATGACCGCCACCTTCTGGTTCTTGAAGAAGAATCCATCGCAGGTGGCGCAGGCGGAGACGCCTTTGCCTTTATAGGCTTCCTCTGATTCAAGCCCAAGATACTTGGCTTTGGCGCCGGTAGCGATAATCAAGGCGTCGCAGGTATAGACGCCCGAGTCGCCGGTAAGGCGAAACGGCCGCTCAGAGAGTTCGGCCTTGTTGATGTGATCGAAAACGACGTCAGTGTCGAAGCGCATCGCGTGCTTGCTCATGCGCTCCATGAGATCAGGCCCCTGTAACCCTTCAACGTCACCCGGCCAGTTATCGACATCGGTGGTCGTCATTAACTGGCCGCCTTGTTCAATGCCGGTGACCAATCTAGGCTTCAGGTTTGCGCGTGCCGCATAGACGGCGGCGGCGTAACCGGCAGGTCCGGACCCCAATATAAGCACCGGCGAGCGTTTTACCTCAGCCATTGCAAACCCCAAGCGAGGGAGATAACAACAAACCCACAAACACCCGCAAGCGCGTCTAGCCAGACGCCTGCAACGAAGGTGGTCTGATGAATTCCTTGGTCTATATGTTACGCTATCGTTATGACAAGCGTAAAGGAGATGCGGTGCGCATTGGCATTCCGCGGGAGATAAAACCAAGGGAAGGCCGCGTTGCCTTGGTG
>LXTK01000190.1 GCA_001643475.1 Proteobacteria bacterium SPGG2
CGCGAAGACGAGCAACGCTTCAGGAACGAGGCCGAGGCTTATGCCAACGATATTCTGCCTCGGGCGCGCGGTAAGGCGGCGCGCCTGGTACAGGAAGGCGAAGGCTACAAAGCCAGCGTGATAGCACGGGCCGACGGTGATGCTCGTCGTTTTATCCAGATCGCACGCGAGTATGCCAAGGCCCCCGACATCACGCGCGAGCGCCTCTACCTGGAGACCATGGAAACCGTGCTGTCCAATACGACCAAAGTCTTCATCGACCAGCAAGGCGGTAACAATATCCTGTATCTGCCGTTAGACAAGATCATCGGCCAGGGTCGTTCCGCATTTGACGACCGCGGTCAGGCGCCCGTAGGGGCAGAAACGGGTGGTGCGCAAGACGTCGGTCGTAGTCGCGGGCGCACGGACCGCACGCGGGGGACGCAGTAATGAATCAGGCGAAGCTAATCATCATGGTTGTGATTGTGGCTGTGATCTTAATGGGGATCCGTTCTTTCACATTCACAGTTGATCAATGGGAGAAGGCTATTGTCGTGAGGTTCGGGGAAGTGATCCGTTACGAGGATAAGCCCGGCTTGCATTTCAAGACGCCAGTTATTGATTCCGTGTACAAATTGAACGGAAGAATCTTGACTCTGGATGCGGCGCCACAGCGTTTCCTTACCCTCGAGAAGAAAAACGTGATCGTGGACTGGTTTGTCAAATGGCGAATCGCGGACGCACTTACGTATTGGACCGCATTAGGTGGGCAAGAGCAGGCGGCGAGAGGGCGACTTGAGCAACGCGTCAGAAGCGATCTGCTCAATGAGTTTGGCAAGCGTACGGTACACGATGCCGTGTCCGGGGACCGGGAAGAGATTATGCGAATCGTCAGCGCGGGGGCTGATAGGGAAGCACGTGCCTTGGGTATCGAGGTTGTGGACATCCGTATTAAGCGCGTGGATCTAGACGAAAAAGTGAGTGAGTCGGTGTATCAACGCATGGTTGCCGAGCGCGCGCGTATTGCCAAGGAGTTCCGGGCGCGCGGTGCCGAGGAGGCGGAAAAGATCCGGGCCGATGCGGAACGGCGGCGCGAGATCCTGTTAGCCGAGGCCTATGGCAAGGCCGAACGTATCCGCGGCGAGGGCGATGGCACCGCGACAGCGATCTATGCCGAAGCCTACGGCGATGATCCCGAGTTCTATGCGCTTTATCGCAGCCTAAACGCCTACCGACAAAGTTTTAGTAGCAAGGACGATATCCTGATCATCGACCCCAGCGCGGAGTTCTTCAAGTTCCTCAAAGATCCACGCTCGCAATAGCGCCGTCAAAATAATGTGGCATGAATTAGGGGTGGCGATTGCGCTGCTTTTGATACTCGAAGGTATCTTCCCCTTTATAAACCCAGGTGGCATGCGAAGAACACTGCTGACTATCAGCCAACTTCCCGATCAACCGCTACGTTTTGCCGGGTTGGCCAGTATGTTGATCGGTCTCGTATTGTTGTACGCCATTAACTGATCTTCAGAGACCCCTGCACTCGACCACCAACCATGTCTGCAAAAGATCGCTGGTTGCTGCCGGAAGGCATTGAAGAAGTATTGCCTGATGATGCCCAATGGCTGGAATCGCTGCGCCGCAAGGTGTTGGATTTGTTTGCAACCTGGGGTTACGAGTTCGTGATGCCACCGATGATTGAGTACTTGGATGCCTTACTTACTGGTACTGGTAAGGAGTTGGACTTGCAGACCTTCAAGGTCACCGACCAGCTTACTGGTCGTTTGATGGGAGTGCGTCCCGATATGACACCACAGGCGGCACGTATCGACGCCCATTACCTCAAGCGCACCGTCCCAGTGAGACTCTGTTACGTAGGCTCGGTGCTACATACGCGCCCGACTGATCTTGCCAGCTCACGCGAACCACTCCAGCTTGGAGCAGAGCTGTTCGGGCATGCCGGACCCGAAAGCGAGGCGGAAATTCTATGTCTTATGGTTACCACGCTAAGGTTCGCTGGTATAGAGCGGCTGCATGTCGATCTGGGCCACAGTGGCGTCTTTCGAGGACTCGTCGCAGCGGCGGGGTTAACTGAAGATCAACAGGAGCAGCTTTTTGATGCCTTGCAACGCAAGGCACAACCGGCGATGACCGCTTTACTCGAGAAATTCGGCGTAGAGGGAAAAAGCAAGCAAATGCTTATGCGGTTAGTGGAGTTAAACGGTGGTTCGGAGGCCTTGCGCGAAGCCAAACGTGAGCTTGAGGCAGCGCCACACTCCGTTCACCAAGCGCTCGATAATCTGGAGTCCGTGGTTGCCGCTGTCCGGCGGCGCATGCCCGAGTTGACGTTACATTTTGATTTGGCGGAGCTTGCCGGATACAGCTATTACACGGGCGTGGTGTTCTCGGTGTTCGTGCCGGCTTATGGGTGCGCGGTTGCACGTGGTGGTCGCTATGACGGTATTGGCAAGGCTTTCGGGCGCGCACGTCCGGCAACGGGTTTTAGCACTGACTTGCGGGTGTTGCGCAAGCTCTCCGTCGATGATGAACCGGTGCGAACGGGCATTCTCGCACCGTGCGATGGTGAGGCCGATCTTTATTCCGAAATCAGCCGATTACGTGAGCTCGGCGAACGCGTTGTAACCAGCCTTCCCGGCACCACGACCACACCGGCCGATATGGGGTGTGACCGCAAGCTCGTATGTAAAGCGGGTGCTTGGGTTGTAGTGCCTGAGAAATAGGGCGATCGAACGGCTATGGCGCAAAACGTAGTGATTATCGGCACCCAGTGGGGGGACGAGGGCAAAGGCAAGATCGTCGACCTGCTCACCGAGCGCGCACAAGCAGTAGCGCGTTTTCAAGGCGGGCATAACGCCGGGCATACGTTGGTCATCGATGGTAACAAGACCGTATTGCATCTTGTGCCCTCCGGTATCCTTAGAGAAGATGTATTGTGCGTCATCGGCAATGGCGTCGTACTATCTCCAACCGCGCTGTTCGAAGAAGTAGATCAGCTTCAACGTAATGGCTTCGCAGTCGCCGAACGTCTTCGTGTCAGCGAGTCTTGCCCGCTGCTTCTACGCCATCACATCGCGCTCGATATTGCTCGCGAGAAGGCACGAGGCAAAGCAGCTATCGGCACTACTGGACGTGGCATTGGGCCGGCCTATGAGGACAAGGTCGCGAGACGCGGGCTACGGTTGGCAGATCTGCTCGATGAAAGGGTGTTTACGGAAAAGTTAGCGCAAGTTTTGGATTACCACAACTTTGCCCTCACCCATTACTTTCAAAGCGAACCCGTGGATTTACAGGAGACGCTAGATGAGAATTTGGGACTTGTGGGACGCATCCGACCTATGATCGCCAACGTTTCGGATTTGCTCCATACCTATATAGATCAAAACAAGTCGATATTGTTCGAAGGTGCGCAAGGTACACTGTTGGATATCGATCATGGCACTTATCCCTTTGTGACATCTTCGAATACGTGCGCCGCCGCCGCCGCCCTTGGCGTTGGGGTGGCGCCGTCGCACCTGCATTATGTGCTCGGCATCACTAAAGCGTATACGACCCGCGTGGGGGCTGGGCCATTCCCAACTGAACTGCACGACAATATCGGTGAACGATTGGGAGAGCGCGGCAATGAATTTGGCGCCACCACCGGGCGGCCGCGTCGTTGCGGATGGTTCGATGCGGTAGGTGTTAGCCATGCTTGTCGCATTAACGGTGTTAGTGGCCTTTGTATTACCAAGCTCGATGTACTCGATGGACTCGAAAGCGTGCGTCTATGTGTGGCCTATGAGATTGATGGCGAGCGACGGAAAGTGACGAGCTACGGCGCAGATGAGTTAGCACAGGCAACGCCCGTGTACGAAGAGCTGCCGGGGTGGACGCAATCAACAGTGGGTGTAAGGCGACTCGATGGCCTACCCTTGAATGCTAGGCACTATCTCGAGCGTGTCGAGGAGACCACTGGCGTAAGTGTCCATATCATATCTACCGGTGCCGAGCGAGCGGACACAATCATCTTTCGCCATCCTTTCGACGCGTAAGTACGCTTATTCTTTCTGAAGCGTTTGATCTATGTAGCCATCCCTTGCTAACGCATTAGCGACGAGCCGTTGTGTTAGTTTTTCTTTAAAGGTCGCAGGTTTATCGAGTTTCAATCGTTCCAGGTATGGATAAGCGGCATCTGAGACCCGCCGCCGAAACACTGCGTGCAGTATATCGCTTAACATCACGCGCTTGTTTGAGAAGTGGTGTTTGAGACCCTTCAATGTTTTTGCCAAGATAATCTCTTGTGTGGTGAAATCTGTACCGAAAGGGAATTCTTGGAACAACTCCTCGGCCTTATATGGGGCAATCGCGCGATCTAAGCTTTCCGGGAAGCTGACCTCCACGGGCGGCCGCTGTCGCACGTCCTCGACCGCTGTTCCCGACGCGGTTCTACCTCCTCCATCCATGGAGTCGTGTGCTTCGCGGCACCTGCACGTCTCGGCAACTGCTCCTCGACCGCTGTTCCAGACGCGGTTCTAACTCCTCCGTCCATGCAGTCGTGCGTTGCTCTACCTTCCTACTTCCCGGCAATCGCTCCTGCATTGCCCTACTTTCCTACGTCCGTGTAGGTCACCTGTAGGTCGCAGGTGCAATGGAGGAAATGCAGAAGGATTGTTGGCCGCTCCTATTCGTCCTGAACTTGCGGCACTTGGGCTTTCTGCCCATCGGGAACAATCTCTGCCATGCACGTCAGGATAATCCTTGCCAAATGCCCGATATGGGAGATATACGGCAGTATTGCCTCATATCTGCGGCCCCGGCCTCCAGGGACAAGCCCCATCTATCGAACCACAAATACTTTTTGGGCAACGACGTGACCGCAGAGCGGAGATATACTGCGATTGAGACGTGTTTAATATTCGTTAGCTTCTAATGAGTGAATCAATGATACCAAATAGAATTTCAATGGTGAGTTACAATCTGTGGAATATAAAGCGGTGGCCAGATCGGAAACCAGCCTTAAGCAAATTTTTAACTACTTTCAATCCCGATATCCTATGTTTGCAGGAAATAAGTAACGAGACTATGCAGTGTATTGGCGAAAGCCTGGAATCACATGAACACATCAATGATGAGTTGCCGGGGTGGGCTTGCGAAAGCAACATTTTCTGGAACATGCACTATTTTGAAGAAGTTGCCCATGGCCTAGAAGATTTGGAAATGCCGGAGCAAGACAGGGGATTTTTTTGGGTGCGACTAAAGTTCAAAGGGAGTGACACAACGATATTCGTTGCTACTGCTCATTTTACGTGGCAAGGAAATCCAGAGGAATTTGAGACGGGACTGACACCTCGAAACCGACAGACACATCAAACAATCAACTTTTTGAAACAGCTCGTCAACAAGGGTGAACCTGGCTTTTTTATGGGAGACCTAAATGATCCGATTATCCCTAATCTGTTTTTTCCTAAGGCAGGTTATCAATCATGTTTTAAAGACCTTAGCTTGTTATGCCCACCAACGTATCCAGCCTTACCCACAACCAATGTTATCAGTGAAAATCAGGCTATTGATTGGATCTTTAGCAATGGAAAAGCAAAAACACTATCCGCCTCTGTACCTCAGTTCTATTTCAATGGTATTGGCCCTTCAGACCATTGGCCCGTTCATGCGATATATCAATTATAATGCTTTCGTCTAGAAGCAGCTGGAGGCTTTGGCAAGGTAGGGATTAACTTCACATTCACATATCAGACTGAGTACATAAAGGAATCCCCGTACTAGGCGCGGCCACAGTTCATGGCTGCGAATCGGGATGCTTTACTTTATCGCTGCGAGTCCCCTCCCAGGCCGCGAACAAACACCTTCGACAGGATCCCCCCATGCCCTTACTACCTCACCCCCAAACAAAACGACTTCAACCAGATCCCCGAACTGCAAGTGTGCCTTGCTGAGGCAAAGACCAGGCGGGGTTAACAAACCTTTATCCTTTCATGCCTGACAATCTACTGAAGTGCCTGAGCGACAAAGTTCGTGATGGTGAACTCATCGTGAACAATGCCGCCTATGTCCTTGAAGTAGCAGTGGGCTTGGTCAGGCCGTGCAGCAACATTGAAAGAGCAGAAAAGAGCGCCGTGGGTCGCCCCCTGATTGGACGAATAGATGTTCGCCCACTCGCCGTTACAACCATAAGGTGGGGTTGAAGGCAAACAGCGCTCTTGATCTCTGATGCTGTGACCACCCAGGCCCGAGACAAACACAAAAGAGGCACCGGGTGCTACCCGTACTTGTTGCGGGTGAGGCCAATCAGGATCGATGCTCTGGCTTTGCATATGGATCAGCGTCTTCGTGCGTTCATAGCTGTGTTCATGGGCGGTAGCGATCATTGCTCCCCCTTCTCTACACGCTTCGTACACCCCCCAGCCTGTGGCGTTCCCCTTACCCCCAATCTGCATGTTCTTCTGATTCTTGTGCCACGAGCAAATACGCCAGATGGTGTCGCTTTGGGCCAATTCGTCTCGGATATAGCTCTCATGGCCACTGCCCATAGTGCCGACACCGGCGAGGATAAAGAAAAGACCCTGGTAGCGGCAGCTCGACTTCACGCCCAGGTCGCCGGTGCAATGCGCCTCTGGAATTCTCGCCAATCGATCGGCCAGCTTTGCCTGATAGCCAATCCAAACAAGCGTATCGTGATTGCCGATGGAGGCGAAATACGGAAAGTTGGGACCTAATACATCACTGATACGTTGATCCCAGGCGGCTGGGTCATCATGGTAATCAAAATCGCCCTGATGAAGCACCATGTCGGCGCCTTCGCTTCTGATAAGCGAAAGGACAGCCAGCGCATCACTATTGGAGCCTTGATCGCCGATGAAGGCGACCGTGAAGTTAGGTGGGGGGATTTGGGTGAAATCCGAAGACAAGCTGTTGCTATCACCCCTGTCGCTAACGCAGCCGACAAGCGCCAAGACCAGAACCACCGGCCATACCCAGACGGGCAGAGTCCTCTCTACCATGATGCAGGCAGTCATGCCGGCGAATGTACCACAGCCGCTAGCGGTGCCCGGGGGGTATGGCTAACTAGTTGTCACAACAAGACAAAGGGCTTTACTAACAGGTGCTGTGATGAACCTGTGGATAACAGTGTTGATAAGTGCGCGGC
>LXTK01000187.1 GCA_001643475.1 Proteobacteria bacterium SPGG2
AGGCGGTGAAATCAGCGTTACAGGCGATGACTGAAGACCACTATTTTTTTCTTCGCCTGTCGATGGCAGCCGCCAAGTCCATGGCCGACGCGGCTCACGGCATAGACGGTTCCAGTATGGTGTCGGCGATGGCATTCAACTGTCGTAATTTTGCGATACGCGTGAGTGGACTCGGCAAACAGTGGTTTACAGGTCCCCACGCGACGGTGCAGGCGAAATTGTTCGAAGGGCATAGCGAAGATGAAATTGCCTGGATGGGTGGTGAGAGCATCATCGCGGAGACGATCGGTCTCGGCGGGTTTGCCCAGGCAGCGGCGTTTCCATTGCAGCAATATCAAGGTGGATCGCCGGAGGCCATGGTGGTTCGCAACCGCGAGCTGTACGAGATTACTGTCGGTGAGAATTCGGACTTTCACATTCCGTTTCTGAGTTATCGTGGCACACCAACCGGTATCGACATATTTCGTGTTATCGAAACCGGAATCCTGCCGGCCATGGATATCGGGATCGCCGGCCGTGATGGTGGGCAGATCGGCGCTGGTGTAGTGAGGGCACCCCTGGCGTGCTTTGAAGCAGCTAAGGAGGCCTATGATGCCAAGTACGGATGAACACATCCGAGACGCGACGGAGTGCTAGAGGTTGATGCTCGAGGGACTGTGGTCAGTCGAGGTAATGTCACCTAAGGGTGGAATCAGTGCCGGTGTGTTTGTTTTTCAACCACGGCGGGTATTCGGAGATTTCTTCGAGGGCGGTCGGATTCTCGGTGGCGATAGAAACTACGTGTATGCCGGGGACTATACCGTCGAGAACTATAGTGTAACCGGCGACGTAGAGGTTATTCACTACGCGGACGACACTCACCCAAGTTTTGGGCCGGATAGAAATTTCCGCATAAAGCTCTCAGGTAAGCTCGATCAGCATGTGGATCGTGAGGTCTTGCAGTTCTCTGCCCAACGGGTTGATGATCCAGATCGCCAGTGGTCCTTAAGACTAATCAGACGCGTGCAACCGTCTTAGTTCGCTACTTTTTCTTTTTGTATTACCGATACGTTTGCTAAGCCTTTTACTAAAAAGTTGTATTCTGTATAAAGACAAGAAATGAGACGGCGTGTATAACGAGATACATTAGCTACACAGTCTCGACTCAGAACACCAAACACTACTTGGAGAAGACGATGCCAGATCCCAAGACAGGTGAGTTTCGCGGTAACCGCAACCTTAAACGCCTCCAGAAAATCTCGCAAAAAAAACAACAAGAGGAAATTAAGCGATCGCTTGAGCTCGGCCTTGAGGCAGCCGAGTCTGTCAACGACCGGACCATCTCGCTGTTCAGCCGGGGCCACCAACCGGCATTCGCTGGCATCAACACCTTTTTGAAGGCAACGTATTGTGAAGACATTCGAAAGGTGGGCGATTATGAAGCAGCGTTTGTCGGCATTCCGTTCGATACCGGAACTACCTACCGACCGGGCGCACGTTTTGGACCGCAGGGGGTGCGACGCATATCGGCAGTCTATGACGGCTATTCGATAGATGGGGCCGTCGATCTGTTTGAAGAACTCGACCTCTGTGATGCGGGCGACATTTTCGTAATTCCCGGCAACATAGAAAAAACCTTCGATCAAGTATCGAAGGCCGTTTCACATGTGTTTACCTCGGGCGCATTTCCTATTCTCTGCGGTGGCGATCATAGTCTTGGTTATCCAAATCTCCGCGGAATTGCGCCGCACATCGACGGTAACGTCGGCATTATCCATATCGACCGGCATATCGACATGCAGGATATGGACATGGATGAGCGCATGCACACAACTCCCTGGTTTTGGACAACCAATGCCCATGAAAGCGTGGAATTGCCTACCTCACATCGCGATCATAGCCATATGCACGACGTCGGATTGGCGAATTGTCCGCCAAAGAATCTGGTGCAGATGGGTATCAGCGGTTGGTATGGCTCGCGTCGAGGTTCCGAAGTCGCCCGCGAACGCGGATCTAGCGTGCTGACCATGACCGACATCGAGGAACTGGGAGCAAAGGGAGCAGCGGAACGCGCACTCGAATTGGCATGGAAAGATGCAAAAGCGGTCTTTCTGTCATTTGACATTGACTCCATTGATCCTGGGTTTGCGCCGGGTACCGGCACGCCCGAGCCAGGTGGATTGCTGCCACGTGAGGCGTTCGAGATCGTACGCTTGATTGCGCGCGAAGGTCTGTGTGGCATGGAGGTGGTAGAGGTTTCACCACCCTACGATGTCAATGACAATACGTCACAACTTGCGTGCCGGGTGATGCTCGACGTACTGGGTACGATGGTGGTCGAAGGCAAACTTGGCCACCGCGCCAAAGTTACGCAGGACTAACTACAATCTCGATCGGAGGACGGAAAAATGAGAAAACGCGCTTCCCATAGCCTCAGAATCGGCGTTGCACTAACCCTGGCGATGATTGCACTGCCGGCAATGGCGCACACCTCTGATGCCGTCGGCTTTTGGCATCTAGTCACGGGGGCTGATCATCTCTTGGTATTGGTAGCAATCGCCCTTCTCTTTCGCTTTTTGGTGCGGTTAATCAAACCCATTAAGTAGTGCGTGTACTGTTACTGCAACACTCACCGGTAGATCATGCCGGTGTCTTTGGCGAGTACTTCGAAGCCGATGGAATTTCTTGCAAATCAATTCGGGTCGAGCGTGGCGAACAGCTACCACGCCCTGATGGCTACGATGTACTCTGGATCATGGGTGGACCCCAAGATACTTGGCAGGAAGAGGAGTTTCCCTGGCTTGTCGAAGAAAAGGTGTGGATACGCGAAGCGGTTCGAGATCGGCGAATGCCGGTGATGGGGTTCTGTCTGGGGGCTCAATTGCTAGCGGATGCGCTCGGCGGTGAGGTCGGGCGCATGGCCAAACCAGAATTTGGCTTGTTCGATGTCGCCCTGACCGAAGCTGGCAAAACCGACCCGCTGTTCGAAAACGTGGATCCCGTTTACAAGACCTTGCATTGGCATGGGGCGGAGATCAAACGACTACCATCGGACATGCCTATACTTGCCGAAACCCCTGGCTGCAAAATACAAGCATTCCGGGCGACACCCACCGCTTATGGAATCCAATACCACATGGAGCTGACCGCGGAAACGGTAACTGAATGGGGCAATTACGATGACTATCGAGGAGGCCTGGTGGCAGTGCTGGGCGATGACGCCGTGCTTAAGCTTGACGCCGAAGCCAAACAACATATGCCAGAATGTCAGCGTATGGCACGGCAGCTTTATGACAATTTTATGGGCTTAGTACAACGTTCGGCTGCGAGTTGAGTGCTTTTCTATATCGCAAGCTGATAGAGCATGCCAATGGCAGCGCTGGTGATCAGAGTTGGGATTATTCCAATCTTGTAACGAAAAATCGCAACCAAAGCAGCAACCGCTATCGCGAGCGACGCGGGATCAATCGTGGACCAAACCGGTAGCGGAATACTCGCGCCAAGCGCGTGCACCTCGTCCAGATTTGCGAACACTATGTGCAACACAAACCACACAGCGAGACTTGCTATCACACCTACCACTGCCGCCGAAATGCCGGACATAGCAGAGTTTAGAGATACGTTGCCGCGCAACGTCTCTATATAAGGTGCGCCAAGGAAGATCCAGAGGAAACACGGGACGAATGTGACCCACGTTGTTAGTACTGCCGCCAACGTGCCAGCTAGCATGGGCTCCAACCCCCCTGATTCACGGAAAGCGGCCATGAAACCAACAAACTGCAAAACCATGATCAACGGTCCCGGTGTGGTTTCGGCCATGCCCAGGCCATCTAGCATTTCACCAGGTTGTAACCAGCCATATGAATCGACCGCCTGCTGTGCGACATAGGCGAGCACCGCGTAGGCACCGCCGAAGGTAACAACCGCCACTTTACTAAAAAACAATCCCATCTGTGTGTACAGGTGGGACGGACCTAACGTCATCGCCAGCACGAGGATGGGGCCTAACCAGAGGGTTATGCAAACTGCGGTGATGCGTAGCGCGCGCCTGAATGAAGGCCGAACATGTTCCGGTACGCCGTCAGACAAGATTGCATCGACAGTACCGTTGGAATCCTTTTCATCTCTACTAATCGACACAACTAGATCGGGCCTGATGCGATTGCCAACATAACCGACCATGGCTGCCGCCACGATGACCAAGGGGAAGGGAACCTTGAAAAAGAACAACGCTATGAAAGCAGCAATGGCAATGGCAACCGTCAATTTGTTTTTGAGAACGCGACCACCGACGCGCTGCCCTGCATGCACGACTACCGCTAATACAGCTGGCTTCAGTCCAAAGAACAATGCTTGCACTAACGAGACATCGTAGTAGCCAGCATAGAGAATGCTCAAGCCCAGTATCGCGACGAAACCAGGTAGAACAAATAACGTGCCGGCCACCAAGCCGCCAAGCGTGCGATGTAACAACCAACCAATGTAGGTAACGAGTTGCTGCGCCTCGGGGCCCGGAAGTAGCATGCAATAATTGAGGGCATGCAGAAACCGACGCTCGCTAATCCAACGTTTGTCGTCCACCAAAATTCGATGCATGATGGCGATTTGTCCAGCCGGACCGCCAAAACTTAGTAATGCGATCTTGAGCCACACACGAACCGCGTCGGCAAACGAGATTCCGTGCTGCGGCATGCTTGTCGAAGCGTCGATCGGTTTAGAAGAAAGGTTGTCCATGCTTCAGTCGCTTTTACCACAAAACGATTCATACAGAGGAAACCATGAACCGCAACGTCGAGCCAGCTGAACTCCGCCAATGGCTAGAACAGGGCCGTGATACGCAGATCCTTGATGTGCGTAAGAAGGCCGATTTTGATCTAGATCCCAAAATGTTACCGGGGGCACGTTGGCTGGATCCGGCCGAGATCGCTGAATGGAGCGCTGACCTATCAGGCGACGCCACGATTGTAGTGTACTGCGTGCACGGCCATACCGTCAGCAACGCAGTTGTCGATCACTTGCGTGCACGAGGACTCAACGCCTGTTTGATAGATGGCGGTATCGAGGCCTGGAAAAAGGCCGGCGGTAAGACCGCTTAAAACGATGCGCGCCGACTCTATCGCAACTTCTTTGATCTTCTGCACCGCGAGTCAAGGCGTGAAGACATAAACTAGAACAAACCTACTACGTTGCCATCCTCATCGATATCGATTTGATCGGCCGCCGGTTTCTTCGGTAGGCCCGGCATGGTCATGATATCGCCGCATATCAGCACCAGGAACTCCGCGCCGGCCGCCAAGTAAACGTCGTTAATCGGTACAACATGCCCAGACGGCGCGCCACGTAGTAGCGGATCAGTCGAAAACGAGTATTGGGTCTTGGCAAGACATACCGGTACATGACCGTAGCCGTTGTCCTGGTAGTTCTTAATACGAGCACGTACCTTGGTATTGGCCACTACCTCACTGGCACCGTAGATGTTGATTGCAACCTTCTTGATCTTATCCCATAGGGGTTCATCGTCTTCATAGAGAAATTTCAGGTCGGGCGGAATGGTCTCGATCTTTTCGACCACTTCCTCTGCCAGTTCGACCGCCCCTGCCCCGCCATCAGCCCAATGACTCGCGAGCACAACCTTGACACCGTGGTGGGCAAGTTTTTGTTTCAATAACTCTACCTCTGCATCTGTGTCGGCGGTGAAATGGTTGATCGCGACAATACAAGGCAAGCCAAAATGGTTGCGGATATTGTTGATGTGGCGTTCTAGATTGGGAAGTCCCTTTTCCAGGGTAGTGAGATTCTCAGTGTCTAGTGTTTTTAGATCAGCCCCACCATGATATTTGAGCGCCCGTATGGTTGCTACCACGACCACCAACGACGGGCGCAACCCAGCCTTGCGACATTTGATGTTAATAAACTTTTCGGCACCCAGATCAGCCCCGAAACCAGCCTCGGTTACCACGTAGTCGGCTAACTTCAATCCCACCTTGGTTGCAATGACCGAATTACAACCGTGGGCGATGTTGCCGAACGGCCCACCGTGGATAAGCACCGGATTGTTCTCTAAGGTTTGCACCAGGTTGGGTTTGATCGCATCTTTCAGTAATACGACCATAGGGCCCTGCGCGTTGATCTGGCTGGCCCGAACCAGTTCCTTGTTTCGGTCATAACCAATAATGATGTTACCGAGTCGTTTCTTAAGATCCTGCAACGAATTCGACAAACACAAGATAGCCATTATTTCAGACGCGGTGACGATGGCGAAACTCGTTTCGCGTGGATGGCCGTTGGCTAGTCCACCGAGCCCGGTCATTATCTTTCGCAGCCCTCGATCATTCAGATCTACCACGCGGTTCCAGGTGATTCGACGATCATCCAATCCAAGCGTGTTGCCATGGTGTATGTGATTGTCGATCAGCGCTGCCAACAAATTGTGAGCAAGCGAGATCGCATGGAAATCGCCGGTGAAATGCAGATTGATGTCCTCCATGGGCACGACTTGCGCGTATCCGCCACCAGCGGCGCCCCCCTTTCGCCCAAAACAAGGGCCCAACGACGGTTCGCGTAGACACATGATTGCTTTCTTGCCGATCTTATTGAGCGCATCGCCGAGCCCGATGGTCGTTGTCGTTTTACCTTCGCCCGCCGGCGTGGGGCTAATAGCAGTCACCAATACGAGCTTGCCGTCTTCTCGATCCTCGAGACTGTGGACGAAATCCATATTGAGCTTGGCTTTGTAGTGTCCGATCGGTTCGATATTGTCCTCATCGATACCCAGCCGTTCTTTTGCTAGCTCTGTAATTTTTCGCAACGTCGCTTTGCGCGCGATATCAATATCGGCCATTGTTGGCGTCCCTCATTGAGTGGTAACTAAGCGTGCGAATAGCTATCGTAAGCCCCGATAAAAACGAGAAAGTGTTGGCAGCAAGTAGAGTGATTTCTAATAAAAGTGTCGGCAGCAAGTAGAGTGATTTCTAATAATAGATCCAAAATAGGAACTCTTGCGGCAGGTGCGAGACTAAGGGAAATTGAATCTAGGCGCAATGCAGCCACGACCCCCTACAGACAACCGAACCCACGCGTGTCGTGGAATCGGCTGCACTGTGTGGGCAATAATTGGTACAGTATCGGCGC
>LXTK01000096.1 GCA_001643475.1 Proteobacteria bacterium SPGG2
TAATTGAGGCACTTAGCTACCGTATGAGTGATCATACCACCGCCGATGATGCCAGTCGGTATCGAGCAAAAGAGGGGCTTGAAGAACAGGCGCTCTACGACCCGATAAGTCGCCTGCGTACGTATCTCATTAGAAGTGATCTCTTAACAGAACAAGGTGCCGAGACTATCGAGGCTGAGTGTGCGGACGAAGTCGAAGCGGCTGCCAAGGAATACTTGGCGACACCGGCGCCACCGTCAAGCGCAATGTTCGACTATCTGTATGAGACACTACCAACTAGCCTAGCGGCCCAACGCGAATTCGCCACTAAACGAGGTTCAGGCAATGCCTGAAGTCAGTTTGGTTGAAGCGGTTAATCTCGCACTTGCCCACGAGATGCAAGCCGATGAGAGTGTGGTGGTGCTTGGGCAGGACGTCGGTGTAAATGGTGGCGTGTTTCGCGCCACCGCAGGCCTACAAGAGCGTTTCGGCAAAGAACGTGTGATGGATACACCGCTGGCGGAAACGTTAATCGCTGGTATGTCTATCGGACTAGCGGCACAAGGATTTAAAGCGGTGCCGGAAATCCAATTTATGGGTTTTATCTATTCAACCATTGATCAGATCCTCAGCCACGCAGCGCGATTGCGTTATCGCACGCGTGGTCGTATGACTTGCCCTATGGTGCTACGCGCACCGTTTGGCGGCGGTATTCACGCGCCTGAACATCATTCGGAAAGCACGGAAAGCATATTTGCCCACATTCCAGGTCTGAGAGTAGTGATCCCATCATCGCCTTCGCGCGCTTACGGGTTATTGCTGGCCGCTATTCGTGACCCCGATCCGGTTATATTCCTCGAGCCTAAGCGCATCTACCGGTTGGTAAAACAGGAGGTTCCTGATGACGGTGGGGCGTTGCCGCTCGATGTATGGTTTACGTTACGTGAGGGTACCGATGTCACCATGGTTACATGGGGTGCAATGACGCACGAAACCATGATGGCAGCTGGTCAGTTGGCGACGGATAGTATCAGTGCTGAAGTCATCGATGTTGCGACCGTGAAGCCTCTAGACATGGATACGATCTTAAAGTCCGTCGCGAAGACCGGGCGTTGTGTGATCGTGCACGAGGCGGCACGTACTGCCGGTATGGGAGCAGAGATCGCGGCGCAACTGGCAGAACATGGTCTTTTGACTCTGTTGGCACCTGTACAGCGCGTTGCTGGTTACGATACGGTGATGCCGCTTTATAGATTGGAAAATGAGTACATGCCGGATACCGCACGCATTGTCGCGGCAGCGAAAAATACAATGGCGCTGGCATGAGTATCTTTAAACTGCCTGATCTCGGTGAAGGCTTGCAAGAGGCCGAGATCCGTGAGTGGCACGTGTCTGTCGGTGATGAAGTAAAGGTTGACCAACTATTGGTTTCGGTGGAAACCGATAAGGCGGTGGTGGATATTCCGAGCCCGCAAAGCGGGCGCATTGAAAAACTTAATGGCGAGCCGGGAGATATCTTGCAAGTCGGCGCTCCGCTGGTCGAATTCGAGGGCGGAGAAGCTGAATCTACCGACAAAGGAACGGTGGTTGGCCGGGTCGAAGTCGGTCAGGAAGTCGTCAACGAGAAACCCACGGCAGCGGGGCGCGCCGCTGTCGGGGTCAAGGCTATGCCCGCGGTGCGGGCCCTTGCCCAGCGTTTGAACGTCGATCTATCTGTTGTTACGCCCAGTGGGCCCGATGGCACGGTGACTGCCGCCGACGTACAACGGGTGGCTAAGATTCTGGCCGATGTCGGGCCGTTGGAACTATTGCGGGGTGTACGTCGCGCCATGGCGCGTAGCATGACCCAAGCGCACGCCGAAGTGGCGGCGGTCACAGTGGTGGATGACGCCGACATCGACGCATGGAAAGACGGTGAAGACATCACACTTCGTTTGATTCGCGCCATCGTTGCTGGTTGCAAAGTGGAGCCAGCTCTAAACGCCTGGTACGACAGCCATGCGGTCGGACGCCGGGTCMTCGARAAGATTGATATGGGCATTGCAGTRGATACCAGCGATGGGCTYTTCGTTCCCSTGCTACACRATGTCGGTAATCGTAAGYCCGAYGACTTACGCAAAGGGCTAGACGCACTYAAAAAAGAYGTCCAAGCGCGGACCGTACCGCCAGAGGAAYTGCGCGGTTACACCATCACCTTGTCCAATTTCGGCAAGTTTGGCGGACGCTATGCAGAYCCGGTGGTGGTGCCGCCCACGGTGGCGATTCTTGGGGCTGGTCATAGCCGCCCCGAGGTGGTGGTCGTCGACGGCAAACCCGCGGTTCATCAAGTCCTTCCCCTCTCACTAAGCTTTGATCACCGCGCCGTGACCGGTGGAGAGGCTACGCGTTTCTTGGCTGCTGTGATCGAAGATCTGCGATTGCCCACATGATGTTTAACCCGCGCGCGCGTGCTATCTCCACGCCACAAATCTGCGTTTAGTAACGCACGATAAAGGCATGGCTGTAATCAAATCCAGGATAAATACCTCGTCGCGTGAATTCGCCGAGAATGCGGCGAACATGCAATCACAAGTTAACGACCTCAAGGCTCGCCTTGAGAAGTTGGCGACAGGTGGGCCAGCCAAAGCACGCGAGAAGCATCAGAAGCGGGGCAAACTGTTGGTGCGAGATCGTATCAAGATCCTTTTGGACAAAGATGAACGTTTCGTAGAACTGTCAGCGCTGGCCGCCAACGGCATGTTTGATGACGATGTGAGAAGCGCTGGAATCGTCACCGGTTTGGGTCGCGTGCATGGCCAAGAAGTCGTGGTTGTTGCTAACGATGCGACGGTCAAAGGCGGTACTTATTATCCAATTACCGTCAAGAAGCATTTGCGGGCGCAAGAGATTGCCGAACAGAATCGGTTGCCTTGCATATATCTTGTCGATTCGGGCGGCGCCTTTCTGCCGAAACAAGACGAAGTATTCCCGGATCGGGATCACTTCGGGCGTATTTTCTATAACCAGGCCCAACTTTCAGCCCAAGGGATTCCACAGATTGCTGCGGTCATGGGTTCGTGCACGGCCGGTGGCGCCTATGTGCCGGCGATGGCGGATGAGGCAGTCATTGTAAAGAATCAGGGCACGATCTTTCTCGGTGGCCCGCCCTTGGTCAAGGCAGCCACCGGTGAAATTGTCGGTGCTGAGCAACTGGGGGGCGGTGATGTGCATACGCGAATATCCGGTGTCGCTGATCATCTTGCCGACGATGACGCACATGCACTGCGCATCGTTCGCGATATCGTTGCCAACCTGAACTATAAGAAACTGGGTAACCTTCCCCGAAAACCAGCCGTCTTGCCAAAACAGCCGGCCGAGGAGATCTACGGTATCATCCCCCAGGATCCACGCTACCAATATGACGTGCGTGAGATTATTGCGCGCATTGTCGATGGTTCTGAATTCCATGAGTTCAAGGCACTGTATGCCAAAACATTGGTTTGTGGATTTAGCCATATCGACGGCTATCCAGTCGGTATCCTTGCTAACAATGGGATCTTGTTTTCCGAATCTGCGTTAAAGGCCACCCATTTCATTCAGCTCTGCGATCAGCGTGGAATACCACTAGTGTTCTTACAGAATATCGTCGGCTTCATGGTGGGGAAAAAATTTGAAAATGAAGGCATTGCAAAAGACGGCGCTAAAATGGTGACAGCAGTCGCTTGCGCTAAGGTGCCTAAGTTTACCGTGATTATCGGTGGTTCGTTTGGTGCCGGTAACTACGCTATGTGTGGTCGTGCCTACGGTCCACGACAACTCTGGATGTGGACGACTATGGGATGACGGTATCATCGACCCCGCCGAGACCCGCAATGTGTTGGCAATGGGTATCGCGGCTGCCCTCAATGCGCCTATCGAGAAGGCCGATTGGGGCGTGTTTAGGATGTGAGACATGTGGAACTCGCCGGTGTCGACCGTCGGCTCCGAACTTCCGCCTTTTCCGCCGCCACCCGGAGCCTCCCGACGAGACACCCTGTCTCGATGGCCGGGCTCGACCTTCAGCACTGTGCTCTCCTGCTTCGCTAGAAGGCCGGGGCTTGCCGTCCGTGGCAAGCCCGTTCAGCCGGGCAATCCATGCGCTACGCAGTCCCTGCTTCGCTGTGGCACCGGCCCAAGCCTTCCGTGGCTTGGGCGTTCGGTGGTGAGAAGTTCCACCGGACCTTCACCTGGTACCGCCTCACCCACTGGACCCTCGCCGGTTTCTGCCTCACCCTGTCCGCGCCCCTTTTTGGGGTTTTTGTCGCGTCGCTGGCGGAGCGCCAGCAGTCGCCCATCGCCGACACCGGCAAGTTTCACATACTAAGTGCACAAACAGATGACAAATAGCGTCCCGAGACAGTACAGTCTAGTCAAGTTCACGCCAGCGACTGATTACGAGGCGCAGTATCCCATCGAGGAAGGAGTTGTACGCATATTCTTTGGGGAGATATCCAACATGCCGGGACACTGCGTGGTCGCAGACCATAAAGCGGGACGAATGTATTCTGGTTTTTATACGGGGAATTTTGTTGAGCTCGCTAATGATGAAACCTAACTATATTGGGTACACCATGCTGGTCTTGCTGTCTCAGCGGTTGAGAATAAGGGATGCCTGACACACTGCTATCACAAACGGACAATCTTGGCGTCTGCACACTGACCCTTAATCGTCCTCAGCGTCACAACGCATTCGACAATCATCTTATCGAACAGCTAAGGACAAAATTCGACGAGGTCGATCAAGACGCCTCGGTACGCGTGGTGGTATTGACCGGTGCCGGAAAGTCCTTTTCTAGCGGCGCGGATCTTGAGTGGATGCGCGGCATGGCTGGATACGATGAGGCTGCTAATCGTAAGGATGCCCAGCAATTGGCGGACATGCTGCAGACCTTCAATGACCTTAGTAAACCGAAGGTAGCAGCGGTGAACGGTGTTGCGTTTGCCGGTGCCATAGGACTTATTGCCTGTTGTGATATTGCGATCGCCAACCGACGTGCTGCGTTTGCGCTGACAGAAGTACGCTTGGGGCTTGCGCCGGCGGTCATTTCTCCCTACGTAATCGCAGCTATCGGTACGCGGCAGGCGAGGCGATTTTTTCTTACGGGAGAACGGATTAATGCCGATGAGGCCCAACGGATCGGTTTAGTCCACCAGGTCGTGGATGAAGATGCGTTGGCGGAGGCTGTGAATCGACAAGTGGAGTTTATATTGCATGGTGGGCCAAACGCGCTTAAGGAATGCAAGCGCCTAGCGGCAGGCTTGGTGAAGCGCGAGGACATACCGGCCTTGATTGCACGCATGCGTGTCTCATCTGAAGGCCAGGAGGGGATGGCGGCGTTTTTCGACAAACGCAAACCTGACTGGATCAAGTCCTAACGTGAGCGGGTATCCGCGCCACGTCAAACTGGTCGAAGTGGGGCCACGCGATGGCCTGCAAAACGAGCCCTCACCGATAGAAACGCGCGTTAAAGTTGAGCTCATCAACCGACTCAGTCACACAGGACTGCGGACTATAGAAGCCACGAGTTTCGTCAGCCCAAAATGGGTGCCGCAATTGGCTGATGCCGAGGAAGTGCTCACGCAGATTACCCGCAAAGAAGGTGTTGTCTATCCAGTGCTCGTGCCTAATATGTCGGGCTTGGAGCGTGCGTTGGGAGTCGGCGCCGAGGAGATCGCAGTCTTTACCGCTGTCTCGGAGACGTTCTCACAGAAGAACACGAACTGCTCGATAGCGGAATCGATTGAGCGCTTTAAACCAGTAATCACTCGCGCCCATGCCGAGAGTCTCCGCGTTAGGGCATATATTTCGTGTGTACTCGGCTGCCCTTACGAAGGCGCGATTGATCCGGCGGACGTAGCTGGGCTGGCCCAGCAACTCTATGGGCTCGGCTGCTACGAGATTTCGTTGGGTGACACCATTGGCGTGGGTACACCGCGGCAAGCGGCCGCCATGGTAGCCAGCGTCGCTGCCTTCGTGCCGATAGAACATCTTGCGGTCCACTTCCATGATACGCGCGGTCAGGCGCTTGCTAATATCCTGGCCTGTCTTCCGCTCGGCGTTTCGATTATCGATGCGTCCGTCTCGGGACTTGGTGGTTGTCCTTACGCCAATGGCGCAACCGGGAATGTCGCGACCGAAGACGTAATTTACATGTTGCAGGGAATGGATATCGAAACCGGTGTAGATCTATGTAAGCTTATCGAGACAAGTATATTCATTAGCAATACACTGGGACGTGATAATCAGAGCCGCGTTACGCGCGCACAAGTCGGTGTGAGATCGCAAACATGAAAACCTTTCGCGCATTCCGTATTCATGACACCGAAGGTCATGCCGGGGTTGAACAGGTCAGTCTCGATGACCTTTCTCCTGGCGAGGTCGTCATCAAGGCCGCTTATTCTGATATCAATTACAAAGACGCGTTGGCGGGAACCGGCAAAGGAAAGATCCTGCGCAAGTTTCCTCTCATAGGGGGTATCGATGTGTCGGGCACGGTTGCTGCTTCAACGGATCCTGAGTTGCGCGAGGGTGATGAAGTGCTGGTTGTCGGGCGTGGCTTAAGTGAAACCCACGATGGTGGTTACTCGGAGTACGTGCGGGTGCCCAAGGAATGGGTCACTCCAGTACCAACGGGACTGAGTCTGTTCGATGTAATGGCATTGGGGACGGCGGGCTTTACAGCGGCGCTCGGAATTTATCAAATGGAACATAATGGGCAAGAGCCTGAGCAAGGCCTGATTGTTGTCAACGGGGCTACCGGTGGTGTCGGCAGCCTCGCTATCGACATGCTGGCAGGGCGTGGTTACGAGGTCATCGCCATAACCGGTAAGCCCGATGCCCATACCTATCTCACTGAGATCGGCGCCAGCCAGGTACGTTCGCGACATGATTTGGACATGGGCAAGCATCCATTGGAGAAGGCGTTGTGGGCTGGAGCGGTGGATAGTCTCGGCGGCGAACCACTGGCTTGGCTCACTCGTACCGTAAAACCGTTGGGCAATATTGCGTCCATTGGCCTAGCGGCTGGGCATGCATTGAACACCACGGTCATGCCGTTTATCTTGCGTGGCATAAACTTGCTAGGCATCAACTCGAGTTATTGCCCTAATGGGCTACGGCAGCGTATCTGGGAGCGACTGGCCGACGATATGCGTGCACACCATCTCGATAAGATTGTCACCGCTACCGCCTCGCTGGAAGAGATGGCCCCGGTGTTCGACCGCCTACTTGCCGGCACTGCCACCGGCAGAACAGTTGTAAAGATTGAACCTTGATCAAGGGCCTGCTATGGCTCCCAGCACCTCGTCACAAGGCACGTTCGAATCCCACCAAGTTGTTACAGCCTTCCTAGAGCACGATGGAAAAATACTGATCGTTCGTCGTAGTCAGGCAGTGGGCACACACCGTGGTTGCTGGTCTGGTATTAGCGGTTACCTCGAACGTGAGCCACTCGACCAGGCGTTGGTTGAGATTAAGGAGGAAACCGGGCTTGGCGAGGGCGATGTGGAGTTAGTGAGTAGTGGGCAAGTACTTGAAATCGATGATGCGGAAAACAAGGTGCGTTGGCACGTGCACCCGTTCTTATTTCACGTCAAACATCCAGAAGCGGTTCAGCTTGACTGGGAAAATCTCGAGCTCCGGTGGATTACACCGGCAGATATCGATCACTACGACACAGTACCCGCACTGAAAGAAACGTTAGCTCGGTGCCTTATCAATAAGCCTCAGTGATCGTGATGACTGACGCGCAGCAATTTACAAGTCAGATTCGCGATGATCGTGAACATGGAGCCAGCGAACTGGCGCGAACATGCCTAGATACGTTGGCGAGACATGCCGGCAGCATTGAGGTGACTAGTAATGAAGCCCTGCGACGGCAACTCATCGAATTCGCACAAGGGCTTCAAAGCGCACGGCCGGCCATGGCCGCGATTACTAATCTGATCGGAGAATGGATTGCCGCCGTCGAGCGGCTGCCCGGTGGTAACGTCTCGACATTACGCGACGACATAAAGTCGATTTCGACGACGTTAATCCTTGCATCAGAGAACGCCGTTTCTTCGGCCGCGGCGCATGCAGCTGAATTGGTAGGAACGGGCAAAACTGTCATTACTCATAGCCTGAGTTCGACTGTGGTCGCTGTATTCGAGTGCTTGGCGGGTAACGTGAAGGCAATTGTCACGGAATCACGGCCACCCAGCGAAGGCCGGCGGTTAGCGGCAAAGCTCTCAGGGCTAGGTATTGAAACCGACTTCATCAGCGATCAACAAATGGGTCTATTCGCCAAACGTGCAGACGTAGCCTTGGTCGGGGCGGACACGATCGCCGGCGACGGTTCAGTGATCAATAAGGCCGGTACCTATTTGCTTGCGTTGGCGGCGCGCGACCAGGGTATTCCCTTCTACGTTTGTTCTGAGAGCTGCAAGCGTTCGGATCATAGTTCGGTCGGTATCGTGCTAGAGAGCCACGACCCCGCCGAATTCAATCCACCCCGACTCGCTCACGTCAAGAGTCACAACATCTATTTTGACATCACACCACCACATCTCGTAACGGCCTGGATCACGGAGCACGGCCGGCAGCACCTGGACCACTTGACCAAGGGGTAGAGTCGCCAGGTTTGGGTCCGACTTTTAAGCTCGCGCTAGGCTAGCAGATCGTACGAAGGCGCGGCGGTACCGTAGGTATTGGGTTACGGGCTCGCCCGAGTGTATTTTGTACTAAACTTTGTACAGTTATGATTGATCTGCAAGTGGATGTGCCCGTCAGCTGAGCATTGTGCCCTACAAGGCACACGGCTCGCCCCTTGAAGGATAGCTTTTGCCGGACCTCTTTTGGGGTCTGCGCTCTACTAACTGTTCGCTGCAATCGCGTAAAGCTAAGATGAATATGCCCGCTGCTGCAAACGGCACCGCGCAGCTTATAGACACCGCGCGTGTAATCCTTAGCCGGCTGCTGGAATCAGTAGATCCGCCGGAAGAGCTGTTACCTCAGATCGAGGCAGTGAAAGAGCAGCTGGCTACCGACTTGCGGATGGAAGACCTCGGTGAGCTATTAGAGGTTGTGGGCGGTTTCCTTGTTGGGGCCTGGCGCCGAGTGGACCAGGAACGCGTGCAGTGGAACACATTCTTAGGGCAGCTGGCCGAGCGGCTCGATGAGCTGAATAAGTCCCTTCAGAGTATCGAGCAACAGATGATGGCTGCCTATTACGGGGGCCGAAAGGCGGAATCAACGGTGGAACGTCAAATCGGCGATATCGAGGCGCAGCTTCATAGGACATCTGATGTGGCGCAGATCAAATCGTATATCCACCAGCGGGTAGCAGTGATTCGCACACAACTTGAGGACAACCAGGGGAGAGGAACTCTGCAGTTCACGTCGTTGCAGAGACAGTTAAATACACTGAGGGCGATCATACAGGAGATACAACAGGAATCGGCGGAGCTGCGCACGCATCACGCCCGCGGCCAGGCAGAAGTCCTGGTCGATCCTGCAACTGGGCTTGCCAGCCGCTGGGCGTATGAACAAAGGTTACAAGACGAAATCGCTCGCTGGAAGCGCTACGAATCGGCCCTTGTTGTCCAACTATGGAGCGTGGATGATTTCGAAATGATCAAGGTGGCCTATGGGCAAAAGGCGCGTGACAAAGCGCTGCAACTGGTTGCCAAGATCATGGAAACGAATCTCCGTGAGGCCGACTTCATTGCTCGATATGATGCGGGGACGTTGGTGGTTCTACTGCCGGAAACGGACATGGATGTTGCCCAGTCGGTCACTGACAGAATATGCTCTACGATCGCCGGCAGCGGATTCCATTACCGCGGCACACCGGTGACAGTTACCGTCTCCTGTGGTTATTCGGGTATTCGGCAAAGAGACATTCCAGAAGCCCTGTTGCAACGCGCCTTTACCGCACTGAATCAAGCCGTATCGGAAGGAGGGAGCCGGCACTGCGTTGGCTGAGTAACAAGACGTTACCGACGTTGCGATTCGTCGGCCACTTTTATACCTTATTCTGTCAGTAGCTCATGGGCAGCTACCTCAAACGAAATACTTTGGTCAAAGATTCCGATGAAGTTCCGGAAGTCCAGTGTTCGCGATCGTGTATTTCACCATCTCCGACGAGCCTTGCACGATGGAAATTGTCTTTGGGTCAGCCGGTTCACACGGTCTTGTCGACAAAACGCGATGATAGGTTACTCCTAGTCATGCGTGGATCAATATCTTGACAATCTGTCTTCCGATGAACTGTTTGGAATTACTGCGATAACTCGATCAAACACATCGCAAGTGTGTAATAGTCGGAATCTACCAACGTTACATACCGCAGGAAGCTGGAGCCTGATAGGCCGCCAGTCTTTTTTTGGATCCACCGCGCCTGTTTCTGCAAAGTTGTCTTTTTGAGCCCAATCGTTGAAGTTGTTTGATAATGCAGACTTAGTACGTTAGATTCGGCCGGCGTCACACACACCTATTTTCGTTTAGCAACACACTGTGAAGTGACTATGGCCACCCTAAACTCCGGATACGGAAAATCGTCTGGACTTTTCGAAGTAAGGTTTGTCCCCGCATCACGTTTGATGGGCGATCATGTCAATGGGCTACAGCCGGTAGCTGTAATTCAGTACGGAGAAGGCGAGCCATCTTCGCTATCAGTGGAGTGCCCATCGATTTCTATTCCGGCACCGCAACTCAATACGGAAAACTTGGTCGAGATTTGGACCAGTTCTACGCCCGTGACAATGGATGAACAGGATGGAATAGCTTATGCTGCCAATGAGCAAGCGCTTTTCGGTTTATCTCGGTTAGAGGAAACGCAAGATCAACTGCTAGACACACTTACCTACAATTCCTACAGAAATATTCTGCGATTTGTGAAGGAAAAAGGGTATTCGAATCTATTGCGCGTATGGAACTACCTATCGGACATAAACAACGAGCAAGATGATCTGGAGCGGTATCGTCGCTTCTGCGTAGGACGGTTCAATGCCTTCAGTGAATTCGACGCTGGATTTGAGCAAGCGCTTCCCGCTGCGACAGCAACAGGTCTACACAATCCGGGATTATTTATCTATTTTTTGGCGGCGCGAGGGACAAGCCAGCCAATCGAAAACCCACGACAGCTAAATCCTTATCACTATCCTCCGCAGCACAGTCCGCGTAGCCCGTCGTTTTCTCGCGCAATTATGAAAGACTGGGGCGCACACCGTCAGCTCTTTATATCGGGCACCGGCAGCATTGTGGAACACCAAAGTTTGCACGATGGCGATGTTGTTGCGCAATTGACTGAAATCTTGCGAAACATTGATGCTCTTTTGGAGCACGCGGCCAACGTTTCGGGCACGGACTTTCGCCATAAATGCACCACTTCGACATTTAAAGTGTATCTTCGCCATGCTGCGGATCTCCGTTTGATCCAAGAGCATCTGGCCTATGCGCTAGGTGAGGGCACGTCGGTTCTTCTATTGAACGCAGACCTTTGTCGTAAAGAGCTCCTAATGGAAATCGAGGGCACTTACACGCGGAAAGGTGGCTGAACGGTCCTGCAAATCGTAAAGGCGAGTAAGCCGCGGCTACGTTATCGCGCGGGTAAAGATGCCGTATTGGTTAACGCGTTGCACCGCATTTTGCCGGAGGCCCCATTTGAGCGAGTATGGTGGAAACAATTTCACCTCGACGCAGCGTGAATGACAATAAATCAATAAGGTTATCGGTTGTCAGCAAGAGATTGTTCTAACGTGGATGGCAGGGATTGTTCTGACGTGCATGGACGCACTAATGCCGCGGGTGCAGGGCTAGGATTGTAGGCCGTTCCTCGACTGCTGTTCCGGCAACTGCTCCTGCGTTGCCCTAACTTCCTGCGTCCTTGCAGGTCGCCCGGCGCGACTCTAACTCCTACATCCGTGTAGTCGTGCTCCTGCATAGCTCTCGGTCGCTGCTCCCGGCGCAACTCTACCTCGGCAACCGCTCCCTGCGTTGCTCTACCTCCTGCATCCCTGCAGTCGTCCTCCTTCTGACCACCATGGATGGTGGAAATGCAACGGATTGTCAGGAACAATCCTTGCCCTGGAGTCGTAACTTCCGACTTCTCGACAATCGCTCCTGCATTGTTCTGCTTTCCTACATCCATGTAGGTCACCTGCCGGTCGCCTGGCGGTCAGAACTTTTCAACCCACGGACGTAGATCGACTTCCAACGCCCAGGCACTCCGCGGTTGGCAATGTAGTTGATAATAAGTTTCCGCTATCGCATCGGGCTCAAGTAGTGCGTCCGGGCCACGCTCCTCAGCGAGAGTGAGGTGACGGCCGGCTGCAATGTGACCATCGATGATGACATGCGCCACATGTACACCCTTTGGCCCGAGTTCACGCGCCATACTCTGCGCCAATGCCCGTAACCCGAATTTCCCAACCGCCAGATTGAAGAACTGTGCACTTCCACGCAACGACGCAGTGGCACCGGTAAAAAGTATCGTGCCCGAGCCTCGGTTTGCCATGATCTTTGCCGCCTCACGGCCAACCAAAAAACCACCCATGCAGCCTACACGCCAGCAACGTTCGAAATCATTACTGTCCGCTTCAAGGATACTGGCGCGTTGAAAGGCACCAGCGTTATATACAACTAGGTTTGGCTCGCCTAGGTCGAACTTTACCTTCAAGAAGAAGCCAGTTACCGATTTCTCGTTGGTGACGTCGACAGGGTAAGCCCACACTGCGTCTCCACTAATGCTTGCGGCGATCTCCTTCAGCTGTTCTTCGCGGCGGGCGCCCATGGCCACTTTCATGCCCGCGTCGACGAAGCGCCGACACAACGCCGTCCCCAAGCCCGGCCCCACCCCGGTCACTACAGCTATCTCGTCTTTCGTCACCTTCTCCTCCCGTGGATGCGCCGACATTTTACTGCGGTGCTACGCAATGGAAGGGATGATCCTCGCATCAGGTACACAGCACAAGTGGGTGGGCCGAAGAGCAGAGGTAGTTTGGGCTGGCCCATGCTTATTTCCACGTGGCATGATTAGGCGCAAGGCCCTATGATGTTTCAGATATTGCGAAGGAGAGGAGCATGGTCGACATCTTAATGCAGTACGGATTATTTCTGGCCAAGGCGGTGACGATTATTATTACTATTGCAATCATCATCATACTTGGTATGTCGTTATCTAAACGCGGTCGTCCGCAGGAGAAGCTGGAGGTCGATAACCTGAACCAGAAATATGATTCAATGGCATTGGCGCTGAAACGAAGTGTGTTGTCCAGAAAGCACTATAAACAGGAAGCCAAAGCGGAGAAGGCTCGCCAAAAGGCAGAGAAGAAAGCCAAAGACGAGCCGGACGGCAGGAAACGTATCTTTGTTTTAAATTTTCGTGGAGATATCAGGGCGAGTGCGGTTGCATCGTTGCGTGAGGAAATTACCACCGTACTTACCATGGCAACACGAAAGGACGAAGTCTTCGTACGCCTCGAAAATGCCGGTGGCTTGGTCCATGAACACGGTCTCGCGGCATCGCAATTGCTGCGTATTAAAGATAGAAAGATTCCATTGACGGTGGCGGTCGACAAAGTTGCCGCGAGTGGCGGATATCTTATGGCTTGTGTAGCCAATAGAATAATCGCGGCTCCCTTCGCTATAGTTGGTTCGATCGGTGTGTTGGCACAGATACCGAACTTTCACCGACTGTTGAATAAGCACGGCGTGGATTTTGAGCAGATAAAGGCAGGTGAATTCAAGAGAACCGTGACCGTATTTGGTAAGAATACGGATAAGGACCGCAAGAAACTGAAAGAAGAAGTAGAGGATACTCACGAGCTGTTTAAGAGCTTTGTTGCTGAGAATCGTCCGGATTTAGACATAAAGCGGGTAGCTACCGGCGAACACTGGTACGGGACGCGTGCGCTGGAGTTAAAACTCATTAATAACGTACAGACGAGTGACGACTATCTGCTCACGGCCAGCAAGAACGCCGATCTATATGAAGTCACTTACACCACCAGGAAGACTTTCAGCGAAAAACTGGTCGCCAATATGCAATCAGTAATAGATAACGCGCTTCTATCTTGGTGGCAACGCGCGGAGCGTGGACGAGTCATGTAGCGCAGCGGATCATGTCTCTGAAGGCGACCAGTCAGGCAAGCCGGGTTGGCCACGGGATGGCCGAGATGGCATAGCGATGACACAGTGGGGATCTTCTTGGAGACGACCCGTTTGTCGGTGCCGGTGCTCTACGCAGCCGGGGTTTGCCCGACGCGCCGCTTAACACCCCGCATGACCACGCTCGACCGGTAGCGCGCTGACGGCCTAACCATTAGGGCTCGGCACGGGCTGTAATATTCCCGCTTAGTTGGGTTGTAATATGCAAGAAAACCCACCGCGCTTGTCAGTGAAGTTGTCGTCTCGTCTCGGAGATCTGATCATACGCGCGGTTGATCTCCTGGGTCTTGTCCTTGGCCAATGTCATCATCTCTTCTGGAAGCCCCTTAGCCACAAGCTTATCGGGATGATGTTGACTCATCAGCCGTCGGTAGACCTTTCTGATGTGTTCGTCGCTGGCGTCTTCGGATACACCGAGCACCGAATAGGCATCGGCAAGTGATGGTTTTTGGGTTGTAGCTTCTGCGCCTTCATAATACTCGTAGTACTGCTGTGTGCCACGAACCATACCGACCAGATACTCGAACTCCTGGCGCGAAAAACCCAAGCGCTCGAAGATGTGAAGCAAGACCCTGCTCTCGGATGGATCCAGTCGTTGGTCAGCAAAGGCGACTTGCAGTTGCAACTCTAGGAACATTTGTATCAAGGTATGTCGGTGATGGCATTCACGATGAAATTGTTCGAGCACATCATCAAGTGGAAAATTGGGTTGTTTCCCGGAATTGAAGAGATTGACGGCCGTTCTACACTGGTCGGGCGACAAGCCCATATGCGCCATGGTGCGTTTTGCCAACGCGATTTCGGCCTCCGACACCTGCCCATCCGCCTTGGCCACATGTCCCATAATGGAGAACGTGGCGGTGAAGAACGCAGTTTGTACGCGCTCTTGGTCGCCGAGGTGATAGCGCACACCGGCGCGACCGCCGAGGGCAGAATCAACCTGATGACCAAGTGCAGCCCCTAACATTGCGCCCAGTGGTCCACCCAGCATAAAGCCGAAGGTGCCACCGATTAGTTTTCCCCACCAAGCCATAAATAGCAGCCTCAAATGGGCTTCTGTTGAGCCGAAAAGATACAACATCCTAACATGGAGTGGTGGTCATGTTGTTTCTACTCTAGTGCGCTCCTGACATAATGATTCCTATGTCTAGTCTACCGTCACCAAAAAAGAGATTTTTTGCGTGGGTGGTTTACGCATTCGTACTCGGGGCAATCCTAGGTCACAGCGCGGCGCTTTGGGCGCAATCCGAAGACGAGCCGGAGATCACGCCAGAAATCCTGGCGAGAGAACTCGACGATCTCGATAGCAAGCTTAAACTTACTATCCGCGGTGAAGATCTTCTCGCCGACTGGGTCACGCGGGTCAACGAGATCAAGCAGATTGGTAACAAGTGTGTACCTGAAATAGAGCAGGCCCTAGAGAAGGTCAATGAGAATATTTCTAGCCTCGGCGAGGGTAACATCAGTGAGCCGACCGAGGTCATCAACAAGCGTCGTGCATTGGCGGAGGACAAAAGTAAGCTCGACAATCGGCTCGCCACTTGCAAGGTTCTCATTCTCCACAGTGAAGAACTTATCCCCAAGATCACGCAGCGGCGCCAGCGACTGCTTGCGCAGCGACTAGTTGCCCGCGGTCCTTCCATTATTGCCGTACTCAAGGATGAGCGGCTGCGACCCGCAGCCTGGCTGACCTCGAGTCGAGCCTTTGTGCAGCAGCACAGCGTCCTACGAAGGCTCTCAGTGGGTACGCTAGGGGCGCTCGTACTGGTTCTTGTCGTTGCCGTAGTCTTAGGTCGTTTACTGCGTCATTGGTTGCGTGCTTGGACGCTAAGACATCGTTGGCAGAAGAATCTCTCAAGCTACCTTGGCCAATCGGTAATGACGGCATTGTCGTATTATGCGCCCTATCTGTTGTTCAGTGTGGCGGCGGCAGT